>NZ_JAVLAT010000001.1:600000-807500 GCF_032190615.1 Brucella pseudogrignonensis | reverse complement strand
GAGCGAACGCGGACCAGGCCAGTGGCTTATGTGATTAAAGTGGAACAATCTGGAAAGGTTGGCTAGAGTGGGTGATAGCCCCGTACACGCAACATGAACATAAGTCCTTGAGTAGGGCGGGACACGTGAAATCCTGTCTGAACATGGGTAGACCACTATCCAAGCCTAAGTACTCGTGCATGACCGATAGCGAACCAGTACCGTGAGGGAAAGGTGAAAAGCACCCCGACGAGGGGAGTGAAATAGTACCTGAAACCGAATGCCTACAAACAGTTGGAGCCCAAGATTCGTTCTGGGTGACAGCGTACCTTTTGTATAATGGGTCAGCGACTTAGTGTAACGAGCAAGCTTAAGCCGGTAGGTGTAGGCGTAGCGAAAGCGAGTCTGAATAGGGCGTTGAGTTCGTTGCATTAGACCCGAAACCAAGTGATCTAGCCATGAGCAGGTTGAAGGTACGGTAACACGTACTGGAGGACCGAACCCATATCTGTTGCAATAGATCGGGATGACTTGTGGCTAGGGGTGAAAGGCCAATCAAACTTGGAGATAGCTGGTTCTCCGCGAAATCTATTTAGGTAGAGCGTCCAGCGAATACCCCCGGGGGTAGAGCACTGAATGGGCTATGGGGACTCACCGTCTTACTGATCCTAATCAAACTCCGAATACCGGGGAGTACTACTGGGCAGACACACGGCGGGTGCTAACGTCCGTCGTGAAGAGGGCAACAACCCTGACCACCATCTAAGGTCCCTAAGTTATGGCTAAGTGGGAAAGGATGTGAGGATCCCAAAACAACCAGGATGTTGGCTTAGAAGCAGCCATCATTTAAAGAAAGCGTAACAGCTCACTGGTCTAAATAAGGGTCTTTGCGCCGAAAATGTACCGGGGCTAAAGCCATACACCGAAGCTGTGGATGCACGTATGTGCGTGGTAGCGGAGCGTTCCGTAAGCCTGTGAAGGGACAGTCGTGAGACATCCTGGAGGTATCGGAAGTGAGAATGCTGACATGAGTAACGATAAAGGGAGTGAGAGACTCCCTCGCCGAAAGTCCAAGGGTTCCTGCTTAAAGTTAATCTGAGCAGGGTTAGCCGGCCCCTAAGGCGAGGCCGAAAGGCGTAGTCGATGGGAACCACGTTAATATTCGTGGGCCTGCAGGTAGTGACGGATTGCGTGTGTTGTCAGGTCTTATTGGATTGATCTGGCAGCGAAGCGGTTCCAGGAAATAGCTCCTGCATATAGACCGTACCCTAAACCGACACTGGTGGACTGGTAGAGAATACCAAGGCGCTTGAGAGAACTGCGTTGAAGGAACTCGGCAAAATGCACGCGTAACTTCGGAAGAAGCGTGACCCTTCTTTAGGCAACTATTGGAGGGTGGCACAGACCAGGGGGTAGCGACTGTTTACCAAAAACACAGGGCTCTGCGAAGTCGCAAGACGACGTATAGGGTCTGACGCCTGCCCGGTGCTGGAAGGTTAAGAGGAGATGTGCAAGCATTGAATTGAAGCCCCAGTAAACGGCGGCCGTAACTATAACGGTCCTAAGGTAGCGAAATTCCTTGTCGGGTAAGTTCCGACCTGCACGAATGGCGTAACGACTTCCCCGCTGTCTCCAACGCAGACTCAGTGAAATTGAATTCCCCGTGAAGATGCGGGGTTCCTGCGGTTAGACGGAAAGACCCCGTGCACCTTTACTATAGCTTTACACTGGCATTCGTGTCGACATGTGTAGGATAGGTGGTAGACTTTGAAGCCGTGGCGCCAGCCATGGTGGAGTCATCCTTGAAATACCACCCTTATCTATATGGATGTCTAACTGCGGCCCGTTATCCGGGTCCAGGACCGTGTATGGTGGGTAGTTTGACTGGGGCGGTCGCCTCCTAAAGAGTAACGGAGGCGCGCGATGGTAGGCTCAGAACGGTCGGAAATCGTTCGTCGAGTGCAATGGCATAAGCCTGCCTGACTGCAAGACTGACAAGTCGAGCAGAGACGAAAGTCGGTCATAGTGATCCGGTGGTCCCGCGTGGAAGGGCCATCGCTCAACGGATAAAAGGTACGCCGGGGATAACAGGCTGATGACCCCCAAGAGTCCATATCGACGGGGTTGTTTGGCACCTCGATGTCGACTCATCGCATCCTGGGGCTGGAGCAGGTCCCAAGGGTATGGCTGTTCGCCATTTAAAGCGGTACGTGAGTTGGGTTCAGAACGTCGTGAGACAGTTCGGTCCCTATCTGCCGTGGGTGTAGGAATATTGATAGGATCTGTCCCTAGTACGAGAGGACCGGGATGGACGTATCTCTGGTGGACCTGTTGTCGTGCCAACGGCATAGCAGGGTAGCTATATACGGACTAGATAACCGCTGAAGGCATCTAAGCGGGAAACTAACCTAAAAACGAGTATTCCCTATCAGAGCCGTGGAAGACTACCACGTTGATAGGCCGGGTGTGGAAGTGCGGCAACGCATGTAGCTTACCGGTACTAATAGCTCGATCGACTTGATCATTCTCATTTACAATATCCATCGAACAAAGTTCGATGAAAACTTTGCCCCTCACGCCTTATTCACTTCGTGAATGGCTCCGGGAGGGCGCCGGGCAACCGGCGGCACACAGTCGTGTGCTTATTGTTTATCAGCGCCTGAAAACAACTCAATATCAGCACGAAAGACAACAGCTTCTCATATTTGTGTTCTTCGCCGACCTGGTGGTTATGGCGGAGCGGCTGCACCCGATCCCATTCCGAACTCGGCCGTGAAACGCTCCAGCGCCAATGGTACTTTGTCTTAAGACACGGGAGAGTAGGTCGCTGCCAGGTCTGCTAAGCACACAAATAATCAACATCTTCTCAAAACAATACAAAACAGACATTCAACGCAATAAGCGCGAAAAATACCCAACCGGTTCATAATAAACACCCTGGCGCGGGGTGGAGCAGCCCGGTAGCTCGTCAGGCTCATAACCTGAAGGCCGCAGGTTCAAATCCTGCCCCCGCAACCAAAATCTCAAAAATATAAAGCATATATTATCGCTGGCACGAAGACTTCATGTGCGCTGGCAATCGTTGCTCGTTGCAGTCATCCTGCAGCGTCGCGTAGAGCTGCTTGGCTGCAGATGGCCCTTAGAGGCTTATTGGTCCTGGGACGCTGTTCCTTGCCCTTTCAGCCTCTATCTACTTAGCGTGGGCGAGGGCTTTATCGAATGATTCTTTTTAGCGTTTCGCAAGATCGCTGTATGATGATTTACTCGAGTAGTCTTAATGTGACAATCTGTGAAGCCTGAAACCAAAGAAGGCCGTGTAATGAAGCCTTGGATATTTGCTTTTCCAATTATGCTTGCAGCATCGTTTGGGACCGTGGCCGGAGCTGAAGTCCGGTTTGGTAAAAATGTCCGTGTCGGCGGACATAATTTTTCTAACCAAACATTCAACAGTAAAAGACGCGCTGAGATTTATCTTTACAAAGGAAATCCCGGTAAAGAGGGATGCGTCTGGCGTAAGGGTAATAATGGAGATCGGGTGAAGGTTTGTCATCTTCAGACCAAATCGAAAGCACGGAAAAAATAAACTGCTTAGGCATAAATTGGCGTGCGCAGCAACATTGCGGATATGTCTGAGTAAGTATCTTGTTTGAATTATCTGGCGGAGAGAGCGGGATTCGAACCCGCGATACGGTTCCCCGTATACACACTTTCCAGGCGTGCGCCTTCAACCACTCGGCCACCTCTCCACTTATTTGCTGTCTTGAAATCCGCAGGCGCGGTAAGAACTCTCGCAAACACGACACCGTTCAAATCAGGCATTGGTTAGTTGCCAAAACAGGTGCTGCGGCGCGCAATATAGCCAGAATACACATATGATCAACTGCTATTTGTCAGTTTTTGCGTTAATTTGTGTTTGGCTGTGCGAAAGTTTTTCGTTTGTAATTAAGGTGCTGTTTTTAAAAGATATTTTTATGGGTAAGTTGGTTTCAGGTTTAGGCTGCGCGCTCTGTTCGGCTCGTGTTAGGCTGCGGCGGCGAATTGAAATGATATTCGACGATGAATAACGTGGATTTTCGCGCTTAATATGGGTCTGTAAACTCGAGGATAAAAAATCGTGTTTCGTTTTGTATTGCGTGGTCTCGCGGTGGTATGTCTGGCGCTGGCGGTTATTTTTGCGGTTTTGGATGGCGCACGCTCAGTTGGCGCCCAAGAAATCGTGGTGAAGCCACTGCTGGAGATGTGGGCTGTTGGTGCGCCGGAACTCCTGGGGGATGCAGAAACGTTGGTGACGCACTATATAGGCGTAGTCGCTTGGGACGAGGTGCTTGTTCCTGTGCTTGATCAACCGGGCTGGCTGATTTTTGGCGTTCTCGCATTCTTGTTCTATTTGGTTGGTTATCGTCGTGAAAAACGCTTTGGTAGTTTCAGCGCCCGCTAGCATCGATCGTCAGGATCGGTCGCAGAAGACTATAATGATCGGTTTGTCAAAGAGCGTTGCGCATCGTGCGCATATTCTGCGCTCTTCAGGAGGTGTTGAATGAGTTTCCTAGACAGCTATCGTAAGAAGGTTGAGATGCCTTCGCATCAGGACGCCTTACCCGGTCGTGCTGCGGCACTCCCGACGGCGGCTTCGCATTATGTATCGGGCAAGCCGCTCAAAGCGCCATGGCCGGAAAGCATGAAAAAAATCATATTCGGTATGGGCTGTTTCTGGGGTGCAGAGCGGCTGTTCTGGCAGGTGCCGGGCGTTTATGTCACTGCCGTTGGCTATGCAGGCGGCATTACGCCGAACCCGACTTATGAAGAAACATGCACCGGCCTGACCGGTCATGCCGAAGTGGTTCTGGTCGTCTATGATCCGAAGATGGTGAGCCTTGACGAATTGCTGACCCTTTTCTGGGAGGAGCATGACCCCACACAGGGGATGCGACAGGGCAATGATATTGGTACGACCTATCGTTCGGTGATTTATACATTTGATGCTGCGGATCGTGAAACGGTTGAAAATAGCAGGGATGCTTATCAGGCCGCACTGGCGTCGCGTGGTCTCGGTCCGATCACGACGGAAATTGCTGATGCTCCGACGTTCTATTATGCGGAAGATTATCACCAGCAATATCTGGCCAAGAATCCGAATGGCTATTGCGGCCTGCGCGGAACGGGCGTGAGCTGCCCGATACCGGCTGCATCATAAGAAGCAAAAAAATCGCGCGGTTAGCCCCGCGCGATTTTCTTATTTAGGATCAGCATGGCTTCATCATCGCCGGTCAGTTCTTCAAAGTCGCTCCAGCCGATTTTCCTGTAAAAGTCTGGCTTGTCGGTGTAGAGATAGACTTCGCTATAACCGAGCTCATGAGTTGCCGTTTCAATCGCTGTCATGAGCGCCTTGGCAACACCGCGCCCACGAAACTCCGGTGCAACGAGCAGGCTTGCAACCCATGGCTTGAGGTGTGGGTGGCTTTCGAGATCATTGTGAATGAGCAGAACAAAGCCTGCCAGTTCACCATTCCAGAGCGCTGCACGCACGGCCTGACCATCGGTGGCGTTGATCAGCTCATTCAGAGCATGGACGATTTGTTCTTCGGTTGCGCCTGCCGCCTGTCCCCATTCGGCATGGTTCCATTTGGCGCAAGTGGCTGCAAGGTTGGGGCGGTCCGTTAGCTCTATGATTTCGATCATTGCATTACCAGTGTGGAGGCTTGGTGACAGGGATTTCAGGTGCCGTCTGTTCTTCCAGTGTCAGAAAGCGGTCTGTCAGCGCGGACAGTTTTTTGTTGAGGTGATCAATCGTTTTCCACTGCTCTGCAAGCGCAGATGAAAGCTCATCAATCGTCTTTTCCTGCTCTGCGACTCGAATTTCAAGTTCTGTCAGGCGGTTATCCGTGGACATAGGACTATTCCGTTTCTGCTGATCATCAGAAGATAAAAAATCCGCACTGTCCGCTCAATAGCAATTATCGAGTGGTCAGCGCGGATTGATATAAGGCTTATCGTAGGATTTGAAGCTTACTTCGTGCCATACATGCGGTCGCCGGCATCACCGAGACCCGGAACAATATAGCCTTTTTCATCAAGGCTATCATCGATAGAGGCGGTAAAGACATCAACATCTGGATGAGCCGCAGTGAAGCGCTCAATGCCTTCCGGTGCTGCCAGCAGGCACAGGAACTTAATATTGGTCGCGCCGCGTTCCTTCAGCTTGTCGATGGCCGCAATGGCCGAATGGCCGGTGGCCAGCATAGGATCAACAACGATAATCAGGCGGTTGACGATATCTTCCGGAGCCTTGAAATAATATTCGATTGGCTGAAGCGTATCGTGATCGCGATAAAGACCGATATGTGCCACGCGCGCTGCTGGCACCAGATCCAGCATACCTTCTAGAAGTCCATTGCCCGCACGCAGGATCGAAGCGAAAACCAGCTTCTTGCCTTCAAGCGTCGGCGCTTCCATTGGCATCATCGGTGTTTCGATATGCATGGTGGTCAATTCGAGATCGCGTGTCACTTCATAGCAAAGCAGCAGCGATATTTCTTTCAGCAAACGCCGGAAACTGGCCGTCGAAGTTTCGCGCTTGCGCATAATGGTGAGCTTGTGCTGGACAAGCGGATGGCTGACGACATTAACGCCCATGTTGTTTCCACTTTTCTTGTTATCTTTATCGACTGTAACGGCTAATTAAGCCGGAGAAAACGCGTGGCAGGCGCGCACGCACAGTTTTCTATTTCTTTGAACATTTTGCACAGATGCGCAAGTGGAGATCACAAAAGGGGTATCGGCTTGCGGTCTGTGCTTGTATCGTCCGGTACAAGCTTTATATGCATCAGGCAAACGGAAAACGGAGATCGGCTTCGTTTCGCACATGAACCGGCAGGATAGTTATGAGCCAGCACAACGGCAATGCAGACCGCGTGGGCGCACAAGGTGGCATGGAGCATTCATTCGGCTTCAAATCGGTCGATGAAAGCGAAAAGCAGGGGCTGGTCAACGAGGTTTTCCATAAAGTCGCCAAGCGTTATGATGTGATGAATGATCTGATGTCGGGTGGCCTGCATCGTGTCTGGAAGGATGCGATGATCGGCTGGCTGGCACCGTCCAAGCGTCCGGGCTTCAAGTCGCTCGATGTGGCGGGCGGAACGGGTGATATTGCTTTCCGTATTTTAGAAGCCTCTAACCGTCAGGCGCATGTCACCATTCTCGACATTAACGGCTCGATGCTGGGCGTCGGTCGTGAACGTGCGATTAAGAAGGGCTTGGCTGACAATCTCGAATTTGTTGAAGCGAGTGCAGAAGAACTGCCCTTTGAAGATGCAAGCTTTGATGCCTACACGATTTCATTCGGTATCCGTAATGTACCGCATATCGACAAGGCGCTGTCCGAAGCCTATCGCGTGTTGAAGCCAGGCGGTCGCTTCCTGTGCCTTGAATTCTCTGAGGTCGAAATGCCATTGCTTGATAAGATTTATGATCAGTGGTCGTTTAATGCCATTCCTCAGATCGGAAAGATGATCACGGGGGATGCTGATTCTTACAGCTATCTTGTGGAATCGATCCGTAAATTCCCCAAGCAGGAAGATTTTGCGCGCATGATCCGCGAGGCGGGTTTCGAGCGTGTGAGCTATCGCAATTTTACCGGCGGTATTGCAGCCCTTCATTCTGGCTGGAAGCTCTGAGATCAGTATGAGCAATATTTCTGCGGCTTTGAGATTGATGCGTGCTGGCTGGATCATGGCACGTGAAGGCGTGCTGAGTTCACTGCCTGTGGATGATGCGGCTGGATTGCCAGCGTTAGGACATAAGGCTGCGAAGCTTCTGGCGCGCAAACGTGCGAAAGATGCGCCGCGCTCCGAGCGCATTTCGAGGGCGATGAACAAGCTTGGGCCGTCCTATGTGAAGCTGGGTCAGTTTCTTGCAACCCGTCCTGATATTGTCGGTAAAGATGTTGCTGCTGATCTGGAGCTTTTGCAGGATAGGCTTGATTTCTTTCCGCAGGCAGAAGCTGTAGCAGCGGTTGAGAGTTCTCTTGGTCGTAAAATTGATGACCTCTATGTGAACTTTGACGCACCAATTGCTGCCGCATCCATGGCGCAGGTGCATCCAGCCTATGTAATGAAAGACGGCGCGCCACATAAGGTTGCGGTGAAGGTTATTCGCCCCGGCGTACGCCAGCGTTTTGCACGTGATCTTGAAAGCTTCTTCATGGTCGCTCGCATGCAGGAGCGGCATATACCCTTTACGCGGCGCTTGCGTCCGGTTGAGATGGTGGAAACGCTGCATCAGACCACGCGTATCGAAATGGATCTGCGGCTCGAAGCGGCAGCACTGTCCGAGATTGCAGAAAATATCAAGGACGATGAAGGCTTCCGCGTTCCTAACGTGGACTGGGAACGCACGGGCCGCGATGTTCTGACGCTTGAATGGATCGACGGCATTAAAATGTCCGACATTGAAGGGTTAAGAACCGCTGGCTTTGATCTAAAGAAACTCGCTGAAACCCTGATTCAGTCTTTCCTGCGCCATACGCTGCGCGACGGTTTTTTTCACGCGGACATGCATCCGGGTAATCTCTTTGTTGATCCACAAGGTATGATTGTTGCAGTGGATTTCGGCATTACCGGGCGGCTTAACAAAGATCAGCGCCGCTTTCTGGCAGAAATTCTCTATGGCTTCATTAAGCGTGATTATTTGCGTGTGGCGGAAGTACATTTTGAAGCCGGTTACGTGCCGCACACGCACGACGTGGCGAGCTTCGCACAGGCAATCCGCGCCATTGGCGAACCAATCCACGGTCAGCCAGCCGAAACCATCTCGATGGCAAAGTTGCTGACGCTGCTGTTTGAAGTAACCGAGCTGTTTGACATGGAAACGCGGCCTGAGCTTTTGATGCTTCAGAAGACCATGGTGGTGGTGGAAGGTGTTTCGCGTACGCTCGATCCGCATTTCAACATGTGGAAAGCTGCAGAGCCGGTTGTCGGCGGCTGGATTCGCAAGAATCTCGGACCGCAGGGCATGTTGCTTGATGCAAAAGATAGTGCTTATGCGCTGCTACATTTCGCCCGTAAAACGCCTGAAATGGTTGCACGAATGGATCGTGCCACGGCTGCAATGGATGCGATGGCCGTCAAGGGTTTGCATTTTGATGCAGAGACAGCGGAAGCCATTGGCAGGGCGGAAGCGCGCCATACCCGCTGGGGCCGCATCGCACAGATCGTGATTGCAATATCACTGGCTGCGATTGCAATTAAACTGTATATCGAGCTTTAACTCAACATTTAGTTGATTATCTAATGGGATAGTGATTTCATTGATTGCACCAGAAAACATACGGTGCAATCAAATGGCCAGTATTACCATTCGCAATCTTGATGACGCAGCCAAAGAACGGCTGCGTGTGCGTGCCGCTCAAAACGGGCGCTCTATGGAAGAAGAAGCGCGGCTTCTACTTGGCGGTTTTGAAGAGGCAAAGCCAATAGCTCCGGCTTCATCACCAATTGCCGGTTCATTGCGCGATAAGCGTATTCTTCTCATCATCAGTGGTGGGATCGCGGCTTATAAAGCACCGGACCTTATCCGCCGTCTGCGTGAGAGGGGCGCGCATGTGCGTCCGCTGATGACGGCGGCAGCTCAGGAATTCGTAACACCGCTGACCATTGGTGCAGTTGCTGCCGATCATGTTTTCACTGATCTTTTCTCACGCGAAGACGAGCAGGATGTTGGCCACATTCGCCTTGCGCGTGATGCTGATTTGATTGTGGTTGCACCGGCAACCGCTGGCCTGATGGCCAAAATGGCCAATGGACTCGCTGACGATCTCGCGAGTGCCGTACTTCTGGCACGCAAAATTCCGGTGTTGCTTGCGCCTGCAATGAATCCTGCCATGTGGGATAATCCGGCAACCAAGCGCAATCGTGTGACACTTGAAAAAGATGGTGTACATTTCATTGGCCCTGAAAAGGGTGAGATGGCGGAAAGTGGAGAGGCGGGCACAGGCCGCATGAGCGAACCGCTCGCAATTGTTGCAGCCATTGAAAGCTTGCTCACACCACAGGCAAAGCCGCTTGTGGGTAAAGTGATCGTCATGACATCCGGGCCGACACACGAGCCGATTGACCCGGTGCGCTATATTGCCAATCGTTCATCGGGCAAGCAGGGCCATGCCATCGCTACGGCCCTAGCACATCTGGGCGCAACTGTGCATCTGGTTTCCGGTCCGGTCATCATCCCCGATCCTGAAGGGGTCAATGTCATCCATGTTGAAACCGCGCGGGAAATGCAGGCAGCGGTCGAAAGCCGCCTTCCGGCTGATGCAGCTGTGATGGTTGCTGCCGTTGCCGACTGGCGCACCGCCAATGCAGCGGATCAGAAGATCAAGAAGCAACCGGGCGAGGGTGCACCAACGCTCAGTATGGTTGAAAATCCGGATATTCTGGCCGGTGTTGGGCATAGTGAGAAGCGTCCCGGCCTTGTAATAGGCTTTGCCGCGGAAACACAGGACGTCCTCGCCAATGCTACTCGCAAGCTCGACAAGAAAGGTGCCGACTGGATCGTTGCCAATGATGTGTCTGGCGATGTGATGGGCGGCGATCGCAATCGTGTGCGTATCTTAAGTCATTCTGGCATCGAAGAATGGCCGGAAATGAGCAAGGAGCAAGTTGCTGAAAAGCTTGCAGAAAAAATTGCGAGCGTTCTTCTCGCAATAAAAAGCTGAATTTTCTAAGCGGGCATGTCACATTCCGGTGCAGCTATCTCGTCCTGTTGATGAGCGACCATTATGGATCGATATCAAGGAGAAGAGATCATGGAACAAAGACTTGCCCCTTACACTTTCGCACCGCAGATCATGCAGGCAATGGTGGAGCTGGAAAAGCGTGTTGCTGCATCAGGGCTTGAATATAGCCTTTATGAGCTGGTGAAAATCCGCGCTTCGCAGATCAATGGCTGCGCCTATTGCATCTATATGCATACGGCTGATGCGCGGAAGGCTGGCGAAACCGAAGAGCGTCTCTATCTGGTTGCTGCATGGCGTGAATCACCGCTTTATACCGCGCGGGAGCGGGCGGCACTTGGCTGGACCGAGGCGCTGACACTCGTGGCACAGACGGGCGCACCGGATAAGGATTTTGATGCTTTGAAAGCGCATTTCTCAGATGAAGAGATCGTCAATTTGACTATGCTGATTACCACCATCAATGCATGGAACCGCATTGCGGTCGGCCTGCGTCTCGTTCATCCGGTTAAAACCGATGCCGCTGCCGCTTGAGTCACATATCAATGATGCGGGTGTGTTCGAGACCTTGCGGCCTCGGCTCATCCGCATTGCCTATCGAATGGTGGGCACCCATGCCGAAGCCGAAGACATTGTGCAGGATGCATGGTTGCGCTGGAGTGCTGCGGATCGGGAGATCATCCGCGAGCCGAAGGCATGGCTTACGCGCGTGGTCAGCCGCCTTGCGCTCGACCATCTGAAATCTGCCCGTGTGCGGCGCGAGACCTATCCCGGTACATGGTTGCCTGAACCGCTCGTCGAGACTTATGAAGATCGCAGCGATGACATCACTTTGACATTGATGTTGGCGCTTGATCGCCTGTCGCCGCTGGAGCGTGCGGCATTTCTTTTGCATGACGTGTTCGATATGGGCTTTGACGAGGTTGGGCGTGTGCTTGGTCGCGATGCTGTAGCCTGTCGTCAACTGGCGAGCCGCGCGCGCAGCCATGTTCGACAGGAGAAGTCGCGTTTCAACGTGCCTGAGGATCGTGGACGCACGATTGCAGAAGCTTTCTTTCAGGCATCCCGAAGCGGGGATATGACGGCGTTGAAAGGCCTTCTGGCGGAAGATGTTGTGATGTATTCCGACGGTGGTGGTATCCGCAATGCTGCGCTCAACCCGATATACGGGCGCGAAAAGATTATGCGGCTTTATGAAGGGATCGCTCGAAAGGCTTTCGGCAAGGTGCCTGCCGTCAATCATTTTGCGCTGTTTGATGGCTTGCCCGGCCATATGAGTCTTGAGGCTGATGGCCTGCCGCAAGTGGCTGCGATAGAGATCGAAGACGAATTGATCCGTACAGTCTATCTCATCCGAAACCCGCAGAAGCTGACGCATCTGCGGATGGATGAATTGATCAGGCCTTGTCGCGAACCTGATAGTCTTTGATCGTGGCAAAGCGGATCGCCTTCCAACGCTCGGCTTCGTAGTTGAGCGAGAAGCCGTTTTGCGCGAGAAATACCGGATCATTATCAAGATCATGCGCGATGTCGGCGCGATGCGAGGCAATGAAGCGGTCGAGTTCAGCCGGATCATCTGCTGAAATCCAGCGGCAAATCGAGAAGCGTGACATTTCAAAGCCGACCGGCAGTGAATATTCGATCTTGAGGCGTTCAGTCAGAACGTCGATCTGGAGAGCGCCGACAACGCCGACAATCGCTGGAGAACCATCATCCGGCACGAAGAGCTGTACGACGCCTTCTTCTGCCATCTGTTGAAGCGCTTCGCGCAGCTTTTTGGCCTTCATTGCATCATCAAGACGGACGCGGCGCAGGATTTCCGGCGCGAAGTTTGGCACGCCACGGAACAGAATGTCTTCGCCCTCCGTCAGCGTATCACCAATACGCAATGTACCATGGTTCGGGATGCCGACAACGTCACCCGCAAAAGCTTCATCGGCAATCTGACGAGAACGCGCAAAGAAGAACTGTGGTGCAGACAAGCTCATTGGCTTGCCGGTGCGGACCAACTTTGCCTTCATGCCGCGCGACAGTGTGCCTGAGCAGACGCGCAGGAAGGCAATACGGTCGCGATGGTTCGGGTCCATATTGGCCTGAATCTTGAACACGAAGCCAGTCATTTTGTTTTCTGTCGCACCGACCATGCGGCTGTCCGCCTGTTGGTCGCGTGGGCTTGGGCCAAAATCACAGAAGGCTTCGATCAGATCGCGCACGCCGTAGTTTTTGAGTGCCGAGCCGAAATAAACTGGTGTCATATGGCCTTCGCGGAAAGATGCGAGGTCAAACGGGCGGCAGACGCCCTGCGCCAGTTCCAGACTGTCGATCCATGCCTGACGTTCGTTTTCTGGCAGAAGCTTTGCTGCTTCTTCGGGGCCGCTCACTTTGGTGGGCTTTTCTTCCGAATCCTTCTGGCGCACCGTGTTGTTGCGCAGATCATAGGTGCCAGCAAAGCTTTTGCCTGAGCCGATTGGCCAGGTGATAGGGGCAGTATCAAGCGCCAGCTTTTCTTCGATCTCATCAAGGATTTCGAGCGGATCGCGGGCTTCGCGGTCCATCTTGTTGACGAAGGTCACGATTGGAATATCGCGCATACGGCAAACTTCAAAGAGCTTCAGCGTGCGTGGCTCAATACCTTTCGCGGCGTCGATAACCATGACGGCAGAATCCACGGCTGTCAGCGTGCGATAGGTATCGTCCGCAAAGTCTTCGTGGCCCGGTGTATCGAGCAGGTTGAAGATGCAATCCTTATATTCAAACGTCATCACGGAAGTGACGACGGAGATACCGCGATCGCGTTCGATGTTCATCCAGTCGGAACGTGTCTGGATGCGATCTTTCTTGGCCTTCACTTCCCCGGCCAGCTGAATGGCGCCACCGAACAGCAGCAGCTTTTCTGTGAGTGTGGTTTTACCGGCGTCAGGGTGCGCGATGATCGCGAAGGTGCGGCGCTTTGAAACTGGATGGTCTTGAGCGGACATAAAAGAAACTCGTAATTGCGAAAGGTTGGGCTGCGCAAAACGCGCGCCGCGAAGATGTTGCGCTGCATCTAGCAGTCATTGGGCAAAAGGTCGAGTTGAAATGAAAAAAGCGGCGTGTGAACGCCGCTTTGTGTCGCTTGAGAGCCTGTATCAGCGCTTGATGCCAAGGCCGAAGGCAATGAACGACCAGCCTTGGAAGATCAGATCGATTGCCAGAAACAAGCCCAGAATGAAGAGGCTGTTGACAGGCCACTGCATGGCAATAACGAGACCGGCGAGAGTGGTGATAACACCAGCCGCAACGATCCAGCCCCAGCCAGCCGCCGGTTTTGACTTGAAGCCCATCCAGATACGGAAAACGCCCGCACCAATCAGCGCTGCTGCCAAAAAGATAGTAAAGACGCTGGCGGCAAGAAATGGATTGGTGAATGCGACAATACCCGCAGCTGCATAAAGCAGGCCGCTCAGTAGCCAGAAGAAGAAACCGCCCCATGTTTTGACGCCGAATGCGTGAATGATTTCGATGATACCTGCGACCAGCATCATGATACCGACATAGTAAACTGAAACCACGGTAGCGAGCACAAGATTGCCGAACGCAATGCCACCCAGAATCAGTAGCGCTACGCCAAGAGCGACGAACCAGCCCCATTTCGTTGTGACTTCTGTCGGAAGATTAGACCGGTTAAAATTACTTTGCGTTGTTGCCATGAGATGTCCCTCTGATTGCAAGTCCCGCAGCTAATATAAAGTAGATCGCAGATTTGACCAGCGAACTCTATAAGTTTGGTTTATTTGGTAAATGAGTGTTGGCGGATCGGGCTTTCCACTATATCTCTAGTGTGGTGGGTTTGAAGTCCCTATCATTTGTGTTGCATTCGCGTTTAGGAACTTCAAATCCGTAAACCACACTAGATTCAAAATTTTACTCGTATGGCTTAGAATCCGAAATTCGCTCCGAGAATTGCTTGAAAGTGATACGAGTTTCGGGTTCGCCATACCAGGCTGTCGCAGTGCGTTTGAGGATAAGGTCGGTTCATGTTTGATATTCTTTCACATTATTGGCCGCATATCCTCGCAGTCCTGTCGATCATTCTTGGTGCAATCGCCGCCATTCACGCCACTATGACGAAAGATGAAGTCCGCACGGCGCTTGGCTGGGTCGGTATCATCGTGCTGTCGCCTATTGTTGGAGCAGTGGTTTATGGTCTGGCTGGTGTTAACCGCATCAGACGAAATACGCTCGAGCATCAACGCGAAAATCTGGGCAATATAGCTCTGTATCATCTGTCTCATTTCGATACCACCAATGACCGGGTGCGCGCAGCTTTTGGCCGACAGTTCGGCGCGATGAAAATTCTCGGCGACACTGTCAGCCTTTATGATTTTACCAGCGGCAACAATATACAAATGCTGCAAACGGGCGACGAAGCCTATGATCAAATGCTGGAAGCCATTGCGAAGGCTGAACGCAGCATTATGCTCGAAACCTATATTTTTGATCGCGATGCGATTGGGCAGAAATTTGCCGATGCTCTGGAAGCAGCAGTTAAGCGTGGCGTTGAAGTGCGCGTGCTGGTCGATGCAGTGGGTGCACGTTATTCCATTCCGAGCATTGTCGGCTTGTTGAAGGAAAAAGGTATTATTGTTGATGTCTTCAACGGTAATATCATCATGGGTCTGCGCTTGCCCTATGCCAATTTGCGCACACACCGAAAGATCCTGATCGTTGATGGCAAGCTCGCTTTTACCGGCGGTATGAACATTCGCGGCGCTTTTGTGAGGGCGATTGCGGGTGACGAGGTGGCTTTCGATACGCATTTTCATATCGAAGGCCCAGCAGTTGCCGATCTGTTTCATGTGGCGTCTGAAGACTGGCGCTTTGCAACGGGCGAGCTTTTGGCGGGGGATGCGTGGAGCATCGTTGCACCCAATGACCCCCCAGGAACGGGTAAGCTCATCCGTGTGGTTGGTTCGGGGCCGGATAAGAATATCGAGACCAACCACCGTATGATGATGGGCGCGTTTTCAATTGCACAGGAGCATATCCTGATCATGTCGCCTTATCTGCTTCCGGACCGTGAATTTATCAGTGCCCTAGTCACAGCCGCACGGCGTGGTGTTTCAGTCGACTTGGTTATTCCGGGTGTCAACAATCTTAAGTTGGTGGATCGCGCCATGCGCGCGCAGTTCGATCAATTGCTCAAAGGCGGTTGCCGCATTTGGCGTGCCGGAGGAGCGTTTAATCACTCGAAGCTGATGACTATCGATGGGGCATGGTCTTATGTCGGCTCATCGAATCTGGATGCGCGTTCGCTTCGACTGAACTTCGAGATTGATCTTGAAATTCTTGATCGTGACGTGGCCCTGCAGGTGGAAGAACGCATCGGCAAGGCAATCGAAACAAGTCGTGAAGTCAATCTCACACGGCTTAAAAATCGCCCATTCCATGAGCGGCTGATTGACCGGATTATCTGGCTTGGAACGCCTTATCTTTAGTTTTCTACAGTGGAATTACTTGTCAGCAGCGATGGATTGAACTCTTCCAAAAGCTTCGAAGCCGTTTTGAGATCAAGATGGGCCTTAATCGGTAAATGATCGGACGCCATACGCGCGAGCGGCGTGTTGTGCACTTCGACAGCTGTTACCAGATTATGCGGTGTGCCGAGAACGCGATCCAGCGCGAAGATCGGAAAGCGTGACGGAAAACTCGGCACTGCGGTCGCGACATGGTTGAAGGTTGGCATGAGTGAAGCCAGCGAGGAACGCTTGCCGATGCGCCATTCGTTAAGATCGCCAATCAGCAAGGTTGGCAGCGTGTCGGCTTCTTCCAAGGCAGAAAGGATGCTTTCGGCCTGTTGTTGACGCGAGCGTTTCAAGAGCCCCAGATGGGCGGCGATGACGCGCAAAGGACCAGAGGAAAACTGCAAGTCCGCGACAAGCGCGCCGCGTGGCTCAACGCCGGGCAGTGCAAGCTGACGGACATTGCGCACAACTCCTTCGCGAAATAGCAATATATTTCCGTGCCAGCCATGGCCTTTGGGCATGGTTGACGTGATCGGCACCGGGACGAGACCGTGGCGCTTTTCCAAAAGACCGAGATCAAGCAGACCAGAGCGTTCGCCAAAGCGTTTGTCTGCTTCTTGTAGCGCGATCACATCGGCATCAATCTCACTGATAACATCGGCGGTACGCTGCGGATCAAAGACCTTATCCACTCCAATGCATTTATGCACATTATACGACGCAATCGTAATATCGCCTTCTGGCGTATCGGGGTGATGGGGTCGGAAGCCGGGCCGGTTACGGATTGCAGTCAATATTTTGCTAGAAATCCGCCCCGGTGTTTTCTTCTTCTGCACGCGCTGCTGCCTCGCATTATGATTTGAAGAGTATTGTTATTCTTAAATAGGGCATTTTGCAGTTTGAACAGTATTTATATTCTATCTTGTGATGAAGCGAATGATCCGATCCGTCAGGCCAGCATAGGGCGGCTTGATCAAATCCGTTGAGGCTGGTGTATATTTGGTTAAAACTGGCATGGCTTTCGAGAACGTCAAAAAGCCATCGCGTCCGTGATACTGCCCCATGCCGCTATGCCCAACCCCGCCAAAGGGCAGGTCGCCACAGGCAAAGTGATAAAGCGTGTCATTGATGCAGACGCCACCGGCCACGACTTGCGAAAGCACGGTTTCAATTTCTGCCAAGTTATCGCTGAAGCAATAAAGCGCCAATGGCCGCTCATGGTTTGATATAACGGCAATTGCCTCATCAATTGAGCGATAGCTGATGATGGGCAATAGCGGACCGAAAATTTCTTCATTCATAATCGCGCTGGTCGGGGCTGGTTCAAGAATAAGCGTCGGCGTCATCAGCCGCGACCGGCTCTCTATTGCTGCTTCATTCAATAAAGGTGTGACGGCTTCGCTTTTGTCTTTTGCATCATCAAGCAATCCAACAAGACGTGAATGCTGCATGTCATTGATGATTGTGGTGCGGTCCGCTTGCGCCGTTTCGCCACCATAGCGCTTTTGTGTTTCGGCGCGCAGCAAGTCTACAAAATTATCGCGTTTGCTGTGATGGATCAGCACATAATCGGGTGCAATACAGGTCTGACCAGAATTGAAATATTTGCCAGTCGCAATAGATGCCGCAGCACGTTTGAGATTGGTGCTTTCACTGACGATGGCTGGCGACTTGCCGCCAAGCTCTAGGGTGACGGGCGTGAGATTTTCAGCGGCTGCCTTCATGATCTTGCGCCCCACAGCTGTTGAGCCTGTGAAGAACAGATGATCAAAGGGCAGGGCGGAAAAGGCAGCTGACAATTCTGCATCACCCAGAATGACCGTTGCCCTATCCTCTGGGAAAACATCCGCTATAAGCTTGCGCAGAAACTCGGATGTATTCGGTGTGTGCTCCGAAGGTTTCAGAAAAATGTGGTTTCCGGCGGCGATCGCCGCAACAAGCGGCGTAAGTGCCAAATTGACCGGATAATTCCAAGGCGAAATAATGCCAACAACACCGAGCGGCACAAAACGCAGTTCTGCCTTCGCGGGCCAAAGCTTCCAACCAGCCTTGCGGCGCTGAGGCTTCATCCAGCGTTTAAGATGATGCAAAGTGTGGTCGATTTCTGCGAAAACGACACTGGCTTCGCCCAACAATGTTTCATGAATGGAACGATTGCCAAAATCGGCATTGATCGCTTTTGCCATATCCTCAAGGCGTTCGTGCAGCAGCTTACGCAAAAGACGCAGATCATCGACACGCTGCTCATAGGAGGGACGGTCGTCGAGCCAGCTTTGCCTTAAACGCTGAAAGGTCGGGCGAAGCTTGGTATCAGCGCTCATAGGCAAAATTCTCGGTTGATCGGGCAAAGAGGAATTGTGCTGCATAATATGTGCTGAGTACCCAAAAGCCAGCCAATGGGATTGGCGTGTGAAAACGGTTAAAGGCTAGCAAAGTGTCGCTTGCCATGAAGAAAAGGCCACCCGCGGCTGCAAGCCATGCGCTGTAGCGCGGTGTGGTTTCGGGCGGCATGGATATTGCGCGGCTGAAAGCCTGAGCCGCCATAACTCCCAGCGCAATCGCATAGATAACAACCGGGATTTTCATCGCATTTGGTAAGCTGGTCCACAGGCCCGCGATAATCATTATTGCAAAAATGGCAAAGATTACAAAGATAGGCTTTTTATCAGCGAATTTGGTATTGCGAGACAGTCCATAGATATAGATGCAATGGGTAATCAAAAAGCAGATTAGGCCTGCAAGAAAATAATCGCCGGGCAGCATCAGAAAAAAGTCTCCTGCCGCTGCAAACAAAAGACCAAAAGAAATCGTGAATCCGTAGCTTTTCGTGATCAGGCGCGGGGCTGCCAGAATAGCGCAGATCAACAGCAATGTTGCGGTTGGTTTCGTGAGATAATAAAGCCAGCGCCAGAAAGTGGAATCATCATTCTGGCCTAGAAGACTGCTGAAAATCGCGCAGGCAGCACAGATGAAAAACAGTTTGAAAAACACAGCATGATGCTCAAAATCGAACAGTTTCTTGTGTCGCATTTTGCTCCCCCAGTGCTTTTGTCAGGCCATTTCCCTAGTTATTTTCCGGCCTTTTAAGTTGCTTACTGCTCGATTTTCTTTTCTGTCTCACGCCGACGTTTGCGACCCATGCGTTCGGCTCGTGTCGAGAGCTCGCTGTTCCCTTCCAGATCGGATTGCAAAATGAGACCATGTTCTTTGAGCCAGCGAATGATCTCGCCGAACTCAAGATCATAGGTGGGTTGTGCCATCTGATTTGGTCCTCAATTTGCAATCGACTTCAGGCAGGATGCGCGGAGTTGTTGCATGTGGCAAGGCCCAAAGCTTTGCGATGCAGGAAAGCTTGGCGGGTTAACGTTTTATTAACCATTCGCTTTCACTATAAGGGCATAACTGTTGCGGTGACTGCGGATGTACCAGCACTGTCGACAGAGAAAAAAGGCCGGGCAATTTGCCGGCCTTTTTTGTTTTTACTGTATTAGGCTTTTTAAGCCATGTGCGACGGACCTGCGCTTGGAGCGCCTTGCGATTCCGATTTGCCTTCGCCCCAGTTGCGAGGCTTATATTCGGTCGTCTGGCATCCCGCTGTGGCCAAAGCGATTGCTGCGATTGCGATGAGTGAGAATACCCGCTTCTTCATGCTTCATTTCCTTAATTTGCCTGAATTCATCAGACCGCTCTATTGGCCAACTGTTGATTTTTGGTTTCATTTTTGAACTGAGCGTTTCAGCTCACGCTTATGTGTTTTGAAGGTCAGCCGCGGGAATATTTAGGTAACAAAAAAGCCCGCGCAAGCGGGCTTTTTGGGGTGCTTCTGGACCTTGGTAGTGGTCTGAAGACTTGGAAATGGTGCCCAGAAGAGGACTCGAACCTCCACGCCCTTGCGAGCGCCAGCACCTGAAGCTGGTGCGTCTACCAATTCCGCCATCTGGGCGACGAGGACCGATCTAAGG
Source organism: Brucella pseudogrignonensis (assembly GCF_032190615.1). Taxonomy (NCBI): domain Bacteria; kingdom Pseudomonadati; phylum Pseudomonadota; class Alphaproteobacteria; order Hyphomicrobiales; family Brucellaceae; genus Brucella; species Brucella pseudogrignonensis. Next base: position 787,329 of record NZ_JAVLAT010000001.1, on the reverse strand, counting down.
GGTCAGCCTGCTTCTGTCAATCGTGATTTCATACTTCCATCAGCTTTTTTTCACATTGCGGATTGAAGCAATCAAAAAGGCCGGGAAACGCAGATCGGGCGCGGGGCGTTAGAGCTTCCGCGCCCGAAAAATCCTTATGCAGAAAGCACTTCCTTGGAAGCGACAGTCGAATCGGCATTCAGCTTGTAGATGATCGGAACGCCAGTATTGAGTTCCTGCTTGAGAATTTCTTCCGGTGTCAGGCCATCAAGCGCCATGATGAGCGCGCGCAGTGAGTTGCCGTGTGCCGCAACCAGAATGGTTTCGCCACGCAGAACGTGTGGCTGGATGGTGTGCAGGTAATAAGGCCAGACGCGCGCGCCAGTGTCTTTCAGGCTTTCGCCACCCGGAGGAGGGACGTCGTATGAACGGCGCCAGATGTGAACCTGCTCTTCACCCCATTTTTCGCGCGCATCGTCCTTGTTGAGACCGGACAGATCGCCATAGTCGCGTTCGTTCAAAGCCTGATCGCGGATAGTTTCAAGATCGGACTGGCCGAGTTCGTCGAGGATGTGCTGGCACGTGACCTGCGCGCGCGAAAGGCCCGATGTATAAGCAAGGTCGAACTTAAGACCAGCGGCCTTTAGGCGCTGACCAGCAGCCTTGGCTTCAGCATGGCCCTGTTCGGTGAGGCCCGGATCGCGCCAGCCGGTAAACAGGTTCTTGAGGTTCCATTCGCTTTGGCCGTGGCGGACCAGGACGAGGGTACGAGACATCGCAGCACTCCGTTGGGATAAAATAAGTTAGTCGTTAAGTCCAAGAACATTGAGCATGGAATAAAGGCCGGGCTTTTTGCCATGCGCCCAAAGCGCTGCTTTCACAGCGCCACGGGCAAAGATTGAACGATCCTGCGCATGATGGGAGAGCGTGATGCGCTCGCCTTCGCCAGCCAGAATGACGTCATGGTCGCCAATGACAGAACCGCCGCGCAATGTTGCAAAGCCGATAGTGCCTTGCTCACGCGGGCCGGTATGCCCATCGCGCACACGCACGCTGTTCTGCTCAAGATTGATTGCACGGCCGAGGGCTGCGGCTTCACCAAGCAGAAGCGCTGTGCCCGATGGCGCATCGACCTTGTGCTTGTGGTGCATTTCGAGAATTTCAATGTCGAAGTCTTCAGGGCCAAGGGCTTGAGCAGCCTTTTTCACGAGGCCAGACAGAAGATTGACACCAAGGCTCATATTGCCGGATTTGACGATTGTTGCGTGGCGGGCTGCCGCCAGAAGCTTTTCGTTGTCATCGTTCGAAAAGCCCGTTGTGCCAATGACATGCGCGATGCGCGCCTGAGCCGCGAGGCCCGCATAGTCAACGCTTGTGGCGGGCGTGGTAAAATCAAGAACACCCTGCGCTTTTGCAAAAACGGGCAGTGGGTCATCGGTGATTGCGACACCGAGATTGCCGACACCTGCGACTTCGCCAGCGTCTTTGCCTAGAAATGGCGAGCCGGGACGCGCAATGGCACCCGCGAGGCGAGCCCCATCAATAGCATGGATAGCGCGGATAAGCGCTTGTCCCATACGGCCATTCGCGCCAACAACCACCAATCCGATTTCAGCATTCTCAGCCAATGGACTTTTCCTCCGTGCCATTGTTCCCGATAAGCAATTCGTCTTTACCGCTCTGCAGTTCATAGAAACGGGCATAGACACCGTTGGGGATTTTAATCAGATCGCCATGGCGACCTTCTTCAACAACGTGGCCTGCTTCCATGACGACGATACGATCTGCGTTAACGACTGTTGAAAGTCGATGCGCGATCACGATGGTCGTGCGGTCATGCATGATGTGATCGAGCGCCTGCTGAACGCGCTTTTCAGACTCGTTATCGAGTGCCGAGGTTGCTTCATCGAGCAGCAGAACCGGCGCATTGCGCACAATTGCACGGGCAATCGACACGCGCTGACGCTGGCCGCCTGAAAGCGTTACGCCGTTTTCACCAACGGGCGTGTCATAGCCCTGTGGTTGTTGCAGAATGAACTCATGCGCGTTGGCAAGCTTGGCTGCTTCGATAATATCGTTCTGTGTCGCGTCCGGGCGTCCGTAGCGAATGTTATCGGCAATCGTGCCTTCAAACAGGTAAGGCTGCTGCGAGACATAGGCGACGGAATGGCGCAGCGAGTGTTTCGTGACTTTGGCAATATCCTGTCCGTCGAACAGAATTTTCCCATCCGTGACATCGTAGAAACGCTGCACAAGATTGATAAGTGTTGATTTACCAGCACCCGATGCGCCAACGATAGCGGTGGTCTCACCGGCTTTTGCGGTAAAGCTTATGCCGTGCAGAACAGGCACTTTATTTGCATAAGCAAAATGCACGTTCTGGAAGTCGATCTCGCCTGTACCAGCCTTTAGTTCTGTTGCGTCTGGTGCATCACCCTGATTGGGCTCGATATCCAGTACTTCATATATCATGCGCGCATTGACGAGTGCGCGTTCAAGGCCAACTTGCAGACGTGCCAGGCGGCGTGCAGGGTCATATGCCAGAAGCAGGGCTGTGATGAACGCGAACATCGAGCCGGGAGGCTGCTGGTTCAGAATTGCATTATAGCCGCTATAGGCCAAGACGCCCGCAATCGCGATACCAGCCAGAATTTCTGAAATAGGGGTGGTGCGTTCTGAAACGCGTGCAATCTTGTTGCTGCGGTTTTCGGTCTGATCAATGAGCAGATCGATTTTGCCACGAAGCTGCTCTTCCATTGTGAATGCTTTCACAATGGCGATGCCTTGAACAGATTCCTGCATCGCACCGAGCAGATGCGAGTTCAGATGCACCAGATCACGGGTAACGGTGCGGATGCGGCGTGAAATATATGCGACTGCCAGAACCAGTGGTGGACCAATCAGGAAGACCGCTGCTGACATATATGGGTCGGTATAAAACATCATGCCGACGAGACCGATCAGCGACACGAAATCGCGCGCGATCGAGGTTATGGTCATATTCAGAAGGTCACGGATGCCGTTGACGTTCTGGTTGATTTGCGCGGCCAGATGGCCAGAGCGCGTATCATTATAAAAATCCAGACCGAGCTTCATCAGATGGTCGAAAATGCGCTTTTGATAACGGGCGACCAGATTGTTGCCGATCTTCGCAAGCTCGACCGCCTGAATATAGCTCGACAGACCACGCATGATGAAAATGCTGAGGATCGCGCCGCAGATAATCCAGATGAGACCGATTTGCTGTTCATAGAAAATCTTGTCGATCATCGGCTTCATCATATAAGCCAGAGCAGCGTTTGAGCCACCCACGATCAGAGATGCGCAAATTGCAATCGCGTAGCTCGTTTTATACTGATGCACATTCTCCGACATCATGCGGCGAATGACGCGCGTGGCCTCGCTTGGGTCGATCTTCTTCTTTTTCTTTTTGAATAAGCTCACGGGCAAAGTGCTTTTTATCTGGCAGCCCAAGGCCGCAATAGGTGTCTGTTTGCAGCGCTTCTATAGCGTTATCTTTGTGGCTTGACCATGCCTGAGAATAAAAGCCCCATCAGTCAACGCGCCAGCGACGGCCTTTGGTGGCGACTTCAAACCGCGTCGGCGCGCGGGCAAATGCGGATAATCCGCTCAAAGCTGCGAGCGGGTGGACCACGACGCGTACCGGAATTTCGCGCATAAAATGGCTGTGTGGTGCCTTGTCTTCAAAGGCTGCGCGGAACGATCCGGCTTGCAGCGCAGATAAAATGCGCTGTGGAATGCCGCCAGAAAGATAGACGCCGCCATGCGCTTTGAAAACGAGCGCCAGATCGCCAGCAATGCGTCCCAGATAGGTTACGAAAAGTTCCAGCGTTTCGACAGCCTGTGCATTGCTGCGATTAAGGCCAGCTGCGGTAATCTCCGGCGGCGTATCAAGAACCGGCGTTACTTTGTCGGCAGCACAGATAGCCAGATAAAGATTGCGCAAGCCGCGTCCACACAGGATCTGTTCTGCTGCAACGCGGCCTTCAATCGTCTCGATATGCGGGAATACTTCATAATCGCGCGCGCTCCGTGGGCCAATATCGATATGACCGCCTTCGCCGGGGACTGGTACCCATGCCTTGCTGGTACGCACAAGCCCGGCAACGCCTAAGCCTGTGCCCGGGCCCAGAACAACGCGCGTAGCGACGATCTCTTCGTCATTGCCACCGATTTGATGCAAATAGTCTTTATCAATTGAGACTACGGCGAGCGCTTGTGCCTCAAAATCATTGAGAACGGTGACGTCTTCAAAGCCCAGATTGGCAATCATCTGCTTTGGGCGAACAACCCAATCGCAATTGGTGAGGTCAATTTCGTCGCCGTCGACCGGACCTGCAACCGCAAGAATTGCTGAGCGTGGGCGAATGGATGTGTGGTTGAGCACTGTTTGCTCTATTGCATCATCAATCGTTTCGTAATCAGCCGTTTGAACGACCGGAAATTCTTTTGGCTCTGCATGAGAATCAACAAGCAATGCGAAGCGCGCATTGGTGCCACCGATGTCGCCGACGAGGATGGGAAACTTAAAACTCTGGTCAGCGTTCATCATCATGTGCCTTGCTGTCTCGTTTATTATTATTATTTCCGGGCGATACCGGAGTGACGGATTAATCCAGCACTTCTATAAGTTTGTCTGCCGTTGCGGGGTTCAGTGCCATTGGAATGTCATAGACGCTGCCAAGGCGGGTCAACGCCTTCACGTCCACGTCATGTGGGAGTGGTGAAAGCGGGTCAATGAAGAAGAACAATGCCTGCACAGTGCCTTCTGCAATCATTGCGCCGATTTGCTGATCACCACCCAATGGACCGCTTTTAACACGCAGAATATTGAGTGAAGGACAGGCCTCCTGAATAAGTCCGCCTGTGGTGCCAGTCGCCACAATATCGTAGTGCGCCAAAGCTTTTTCGTGGTTGCGTGCGAAAGCAACCATCTCGTCCTTCTTCAGATCATGGGCAATCAGTGCAATGCGCAGACGTTCGGACATGAGAATGATAACCTTGTCATACGTTTTTTACGCACATCTTGATCCGAAATTGGCTCCCCACTTTCGGGATGTGCTCTAAGTTAAATCGTTTGAAAGCTATAGCGAAGCCATAAGCCAGTGAAAAGCTTGTTTTCTATTGCATGCTTTAATTGGCATTATAGATCACATCTGCGATAGAATCGGGTGAGGGACCGTTCAGCACCGCAGCGCAAGCCTTTGGGAGGTCTGAAACCATCACCGGCTTTGGCTTTTTGGGTGGCTCTTTGGATGGCTTTGCTGGCTTCCACGGCTCGTCCGTGAACCACCATGCAAGCGACTTATCGCAGCCATCGCCGCCTGTGACTTTCGGCTGCGGCGTGCAATCCGGTGATCCTGGCTGGCAATGCAGCCTCACGTGGAAATGATAGAAATGACCCCAATATGGGCGCACTTTTCCAAGCCACTTTCTATCGCCTGTCACTGTATCGCAAAGCTGTTTCTTGATGCCCGGATGAACGAAGATACGCTCAACCTCCGGGTAGCTGGCCGCATGTTTGATGAGTGCCGTGCGTGCTGGCGTCCATTTTTTTGGATCGACATAAAGTGAATCATTTTTAAGCATCGATACGGCAGACACGCTTTCGCGCTCGGCATCTGTAAAGCGCTTTTTTGGCATCGGCATCAGCCAGATGTCGGCATCAAGTCCGATCTGATGCGAGGCATGGCCTGTCAACATCGGACCACCACGCGGCTGCGAAATATCACCAACCAGAAGCCCCGACCAGCCGTCTTTTGCGGCGTCGCGGGAAAGCTTTTCCAGAAGCCCAATTGTGCGCGGGTGGCCCCAATTGCGGTTGCGCGACAAGCGCATAACCTGCCAGTTTGGACCATCAATCGGGAGCGCAACGCCACCGGACAGACAACCCTTGGCATAGAATCCAATGGATTGCGGCTCTTGCGCTACCACGGGAAGTTTTTTGCTACCGAATGCCTGTTTGGCGGGTGCATCCTGCGCAAAAGCTTGCGCAGCGAATTCCGGCGCAATCATTGCCGTAAGGCAGGTTGCAAGGACGAAACGCGACCAGAATTTGGAGAGAGATCTCTTAGCCATGGGCAGTTTCCAAATAAATATTGCTCGAATCATACGAACGGATAGCGCGAATTATGCTTCGCGTTGATAAAAACGGCAATTAATCACTTATTTTGTGCGTGTCGTTAGCAAAAATTAGGTCGCACTTTTACGCGATACACCTTAACGCCAATTGTCGTCTTGCCACATTTTAGTAAAGGCTGCTTTGTAATCGGGATATATAAATTCATAGCCCAACGCTTTGATACGCTGGTTGGAGACCCGTTTGTTTTCGCCGTAGAATGAGCGCGCCATCGGGCTCATCTCAGCTTCGTTAAACGGAACTTCCGGCGGCGGAACAACGCCCATCAGCTCGGCCGCATAGGTCACGACATCTTGTGGAGGTGCTGGTTCATTGTCGGTGATGTTGAATGCGCCGCCGGTATTGGTGCCTGCAAGAAAGCGCAATGATCCGGCAATATCGTCGACATGGATACGATTGAAGACCTGATCTTCCTTGATAACGCGGCGTGCGGTGCCCCGTTCAAGGTTGACGAAAGCATTGCGGCCGGGGCCGTAAATTCCTGACAGGCGCAAAAGAGCAACCGGCGTGCCGTGGCGCTCACTCAGCGCTTCCCATGCATCTTCTGCTTCAACGCGTTCAAGCGAACGTTGCGAACCGGGCTGGCGCTGTGCTGTCTCGTCAATCCAGTTGCCATCGAAATTGCCATAGACGCCGACCGTTGAGAGATAGCCGATCCAGCGAATAGTATTACCGGGGCGACGCAGCGCTTCTTCAACGATTGCAAGCGATGGATCAACATTGTCGCGCGGTGAAATCGAGATAACCACATGCGTTGATTTTGCGAGACGGTCGATCAATTCGGGAGACGCGGTATCACCGTCGAAAATGATCGGCGCGATGCCAAATTTTTCGAGAAGTGGGAAATTCTGTTCGTTGCGCGTGGTGCCGTCGATGCGCTCTGCCTCTCCGGTCATCAGGCGGGAAAAGGCTCTCGCAGAATAACCAGCTCCAAACAGAAAAACGCGCATTCTAACAGTCCTCCAATTTCCATTCTGCACGCACCGTATCATCCTCTTCGCGTGAGGCCAGACGATTTTTTAGAATTTTGAAATGTTCTTCATCGGCGAGTTGCCTGAATGCCCAGATAGCCGCTCCGCGCACCACCGCAGCAGGATCTTCGAGCAGGTTTTCCACGTGTGGTACCAGCGACGGATCGTCTGAATTGCCTGTTGCAATCAGCACATTGCGCAAAAAGCGGTCGCGACCGATGCGCTTGACGGGTGAGCCAGAAAACAGCGTGCGGAAGCTCGGATCATCAAGGGCGAGAAAATCTGCAAGCTTGGGTGCCTTGAGATCATCGCGGGCTTTCAATTTGATCTCGCTGGTCGTTTGCGCAAATTTGTTCCAGGGACATACCGACAGGCAATCGTCGCAACCATAGATGCGATTGCCCATCGCTTTGCGAAACTCAAGCGGGATCGGGCCTTTATTCTCAATACTCAGATAGGAGATGCAGCGCCGCGCATCGATCCGGTAAGGCGATGGGAAAGCTTTTGTCGGACAGGCATCGAGACATGCACGACAGGAGCCGCAATGATCGCGATCCGGCTGATCGGGTGGGATGTCAGCGGTGGTAAAAATTGAGCCGAGAAACAGCCACGAACCAAGTTCTCGGCTGACGAGATTGGTGTGTTTGCCCTGCCAGCCAAGCCCTGCGGCCTGTGCCAGCGGCTTTTCCATAACGGGCGCCGTATCAACAAAGACTTTGACATCCTGTCCTGCACGCGCTGCAAAGCGGCTCGCTACATGCTTGAGCTTGCCTTTGATGATGTCGTGATAATCGCGGTTCTGCGCATAGACCGAAATTGCCGCCCGGTCTTTGTGTTTGAGAATTTCGAGCGGGTTACTGTCCGGGCCGTAATTCATGGCAAGTACCATGATGGACCGGACTTCAGGCCATAAAACGCTCGGATTGCCGCGGCGCTCTTCGGTTTCTTCCATCCAGAGCATATCGGCATGATGGCCGTCAGCAATATATTGCCGCAAACGCCGGGGCGCTTGCGGGATGGAATCAGGACCAGTGAAAGCCACGGCATCAAAGCCGACAGCTTTCGCCTCTTCGATCAGAAACCGCTTGAGCTTGAGTGCTTTTTCCGCAGCTTGATTGGTGTCAGAAATCGAGATCGCCATAATGAGCCACTGGAGCCAGTCCGCGCACACGATCAGCCAGGAGCGGACGGAAAGCAGGGCGCGATTTCATGCGAGCATACCAGTCGCGCGCAGCTTTTGTCTCGCCCCATTCGATTTCGCCGAGATAGTCGAGGACGGAAATAGCAGCCGCTGCTGCGATATCCGCATAACTCGGATGACCACCCGCAAGCCAGTCGCGGGTGGCTGCAAGCCAGTCAATATAGCGCATGTGCTGGCGAATATTGGTTCGTGCGACACGAATAGCAGTTGAATCAGGCGCACTGCCACCCATTTCATCGGCCATTTGCAGCTTGAACACGCGCTCGCGGGCAATGTGGCGTGTGACTTCATTTTCGAGCTTGAGCAAAAACCAATCGACAAGGCGACGCACTTCGGCGCGCTCCATCGGGCTTTCTGGCAGAAGACGGCGGCTGCGCTTCAACGCACCGCGCGTCTCATCAAGATATTCGGCAATGACGGTTGCGCCGACGACGGGCAGATCGCGTTCGGCCAGCAGAACCGGCAGGGTTGCTGCCGGGTTGAGCGCAAGGAATTCTTTTCGGCGCGACCACGGGCGTTCCTCGATCATTTCCGCTTCAACATCGTATTCACCGAGAATAAGCCGCACATAGCGCGAGCCTGAAGACATAGGATGATGAAAAAGCGTAAGCATAATCGACGCGGTACTCTCGACTAAAAAAGCTCTGATTGAATTCCGCTCAGGAATTGTGGCTGGCATCTGCACTGGCAGCAGGTTTTTCTGCTGTCAGGAGATTTAAGCCACCTCAACGGAATGTTTAGGTTATAGGTGCTAAGCTTGATGGAGACAAGCAATCGCTGTAGGCGCTAATTGTAGCACTTTCATGCTTAACAGCTCGTCAAGATGCGCCATTTTTATCCTGCCACCTTCTAAGGTACTGACTTCATGGAAATTTATAATCTTCTGGAAGCCGCTTTTCTCGGCCTGGTCGAAGGTTTGACGGAATTCATCCCTGTTTCGTCGACAGGCCACTTGCTGCTGATCGGCCATTTTCTGGGCTTTGAATCAAACGGTAAGACCTTTGAGGTGCTCATTCAGCTTGGTGCAATTCTCGCGATCTTGACGGTCTACTCGTCAAAACTCATCAAAATTCTGACCGATTTTCCGCGTGATGCCCGCACACGGCGCTTTGTCTTCGGCATTCTGTTGGCGTTTCTGCCTGCCGCTGTGATTGGTGCAATGGCGCATGGCTTTATCAAAAGCGTGTTGTTTGAAACGCCGATGCTGGTTTGCGTTATGCTAATTCTTGGCGGTTTCATTCTGCTCTGGGTCGATCAACTCGATCTCAAGCCGCGTTATAATAATGTGATGGATTATCCGCTGCCGATTTGTCTGGCGATTGGCTTTGTGCAGTGCCTTGCCATGATCCCCGGCGTATCGCGCTCAGGCTCGACAATTGTTGGTGCGCTTTTGCTGGGTGCAGACAAGCGCTCTGCCGCAGAGTTTTCATTCTTCCTCGCCATGCCAACAATGGCCGGTGCTTTCACCTATGATCTTTATAAAAGCCACAGCTCGCTGTCGATGAATGACACAGCGCTGATCGTCGTCGGCTTTGTTATGGCCTTTATTTCAGGTGTGTTTGTCGTCAAGCATTTGCTTGATTATGTCTCGCGCCATGGCTTCAAGCTGTTTGCATGGTGGCGTCTGATTGTCGGTTCTCTTGGAATGGCAGCGCTTCTGATCTGGGGGTGAGGAGCGTTCCGCGCAAAAGAAAAGGGGCCTTTCGGCCCCTTTATTTATTTGTATTTCAATCTCACGCAAATCCGGTCTTGGTGTACTGACCGGCAACACGGTAGCGCCAGAGATAGGCTGGAAGAATGGCATCGACGGCTTCAGGCTTGATGCCAATGCCCTGCAATGTGCGGCCTTCTTTGGTGGCCTGATCCGACACAACATTATCGGACTTGAGCAACGTTACCTGATCATTGGTGAGCATTGGATTTGGCAACAGGCCGAGAACTGAAGCCTGAATTCGAGCAACCCAGAACGGAATGGACAAGATAATGCGCTTGCGTGCGATGACACCGAGCATATCTTTCATCCAATGCTTGAATGGCTGAACGTCTGGGCCACCCAGTTCATAAATTGTGCCTGCGGTTAGATCGCCATCAACGGCGCGTGCAACAGCTTCGGCAACATCACCGACATAAACCGGCTGCAGCTTTGTTTCGCCACCACCGATAACCGGTAGGAATGGCGAGAAGCGTGCCATATTGGCAAAGCGGTTGAAGAAGCTGTCTTCATGGCCGAAAATAATCGACGGACGCAGGATGACCGTATCGGGCAGTACGCTCAGAACAGCCTTTTCGCCCTCTGCCTTTGTGCGGGCATAATCGGATGCGGAATTTGCATCTGCTGCAAGCGATGAGAGATGCGTAAGCTTGATGCCTGCAGCTTTGGTGGCTTCGGCAATGTTCTTGGCGCCAAGCACCTGAACGCTGTTGAAACGTTGCTTGCCGCTTTCCGAAAGAATGCCAACAAGATTGATCACATGATCGGCACCCATAATGGCGCGTTCAACCGATGCGCGATTGCGAACATTGGCCTGAAGCATCTGAATTTGACCGACATTGCCCAGTGGCGCCATATAATAGGCAACTTCTGGCTTGCGCACTGCAACGCGCACACGATAGCCGCGCTTGGTAAGGGCTGCTACGACCGCGCGTCCAACAAAGCCAGAGCCGCCGAAAACGGTGACCAGTTTCGGCCTGTTGTGAACTTCGTTTGGTTCGGTCTTCATCCTGAACTCCTGCATGAAAGCCTGATTATTAACGCCGGACATGATCATTGTGGCATGTTTTCTGGCGCTGATTTATCGCCTTTTGGCAACAACGCAAAGGGGACTTGTTGTCACGACTGCGACAAAGGCCGCTTTTCCCGTATTAATCATGCAATACCGCTTTGAGATTTCGCGGCTTACTGGTAAATCGCGCGCATGAGCACACCACTTGACCATATTCGCAATTTTTCGATCGTCGCCCATATCGACCACGGCAAATCGACGCTGGCCGACCGCCTCATTCAATTGACGGGCGGGCTGGACACGCGTGAGATGAAAGACCAGGTCCTCGACTCGATGGATATCGAGCGCGAGCGCGGCATCACCATCAAAGCCCAGACCGTTCGTCTTACCTATAAGGCTAAGAACGGCGAGGACTATGTGCTGAACCTTATCGACACCCCCGGACACGTCGACTTCGCCTATGAAGTCTCGCGTTCGCTGGCTGCGTGCGAAGGTTCGCTTCTGGTGGTGGATGCTTCACAGGGTGTTGAAGCGCAGACGCTGGCCAATGTCTATCAGGCCATCGACAACAACCATGAGATCGTGGTGGTGCTGAACAAGGTTGATCTTCCGGCAGCAGAGCCTGAGCGCGTTCAGAACCAGATCGAAGAAGTGATCGGTATCGATGCCAGCAAGGCCGTGATGATCTCGGCCAAGACTGGCCTTGGCATCGCTGATGTTCTCGAAGCGATCGTCGAGCAGCTGCCGCCTCCGAAAGAGGGTGATCGCAATGCGCCGTTGAAGGCCATGCTGGTCGACAGCTGGTATGACAGCTATCTCGGCGTTATCGTTCTGGTCCGCGTTATCGACGGTGTGCTGAAAAAGGGCCAAACCATCCGCATGATGGGGACGGGCGCGAAATATCCTGTTGAACGGACCGGCGTGTTTACGCCGAAAATGGTTCAAATGGATGAACTTGGACCGGGCGAACTGGGCTTCATCACCGCTTCTATTAAGGAAGTGGCTGATACGCGCGTCGGTGATACCATCACCGAAGACCGCCGTCCGACAGCAGCGGCCTTGACGGGCTTTAAGCCAGCGCAGCCGGTCGTGTTCTGCGGACTTTTCCCGGTTGATGCGGCAGATTTTGAAGACCTGCGCGCCGCCATGGGCAAGCTGCGTCTCAACGATGCGTCATTTTCGTTTGAAATGGAAACGTCTGCGGCGCTTGGTTTCGGCTTCCGTTGCGGGTTCCTGGGGCTTCTGCATCTTGAAATCATTCAGGAACGTCTTGAGCGTGAGTTCGATCTCGATCTCATCACGACGGCACCTTCGGTTGTCTATCGCCTGAACATGCAGGATGGTTCGCAGAAAGAACTGCACAACCCGGCGGATATGCCGGACGTTGTGAAGATCGAAGCGATTGAAGAGCCGTGGATTCGCGCCACAATCATGACGCCCGATGATTATCTCGGTGCGATCATGAAGCTCTGTCAGGAGCGTCGCGGCCTGCAGATTGATCTCACTTATGTTGGTCCGCGCGCGATGATCACCTATGATCTGCCGCTCAACGAAGTCGTGTTCGATTTTTACGATCGTCTGAAATCGATCTCTAAGGGTTATGCTTCGTTCGACTATAATCTCTCGGATTATCGAGAGGGCGATCTGGTCAAGATGTCGATCCTGGTCAACGAAGAGCCAGTGGACGCGCTTTCGATGCTCGTTCACCGCTCGGCTGCAGAAAAGCGTGGGCGTGCGTTGTGCGAAAAGCTCAAGGAGCTGATCCCACAGCATATGTTCAAGATTCCTATTCAGGCAGCCATTGGCGGCCGTATCGTGGCGCGCGAAACTATTTCGGCGCTGCGCAAGGACGTGACGGCCAAGTGTTACGGCGGCGATATTTCGCGTAAGCGCAAACTTCTGGACAAGCAGAAGGAAGGCAAGAAGCGCATGCGCCAGTTCGGCAAGGTGGAAATCCCGCAAGAGGCCTTCATTCAGGCACTCAAGATGGGTGATGATTAAAAATACGATGAGGTGCCTTTGGGCACCTCTTTTTTGTCTCAATGTCGCTATTGCATGGTAATCGGGATAAATCTGATGAAAGCGTTGACTCGCATTTCCATCACCTATTGCACGCAATGTAACTGGATGTTGCGGGCGGCGTGGCTGGCGCAGGAGTTGCTGCAGACATTCGGGCAGGACTTGGGCGAGGTGGCATTGCGGCCCGGCACAGGTGGCGTGTTTGAAATCCATCTGTCTATGTCGGGCGGTCAAGATGAAGTCATCTGGGAGCGCAAGCGGGACGGCGGATTTCCGGAAGCCAAGGTATTGAAGCAACGCGTGCGTGATCTGGTCTGGCCTGATCGCGATCTTGGCCACTCTGACAAGACGTCAAAACCTCAATAAGACAAAGCCCGCAAGTTGCGGGCTTCTTTGTTTTGGTAGCTTTCAATCCTCATCCACCACACGCAGGCGCATTTGGGTGGGAGGGTTATCGGACTGTCGTGCCGGGCGCTGCGGCTCTTCAGCCGGTGGCGGGCCAAATTCCAGTGCTTCGATCTTCGCACCGCGCTTGGTGACTTTGTTTGAAGACACCAGAATTTCGTCGATATCCTTGTTGGCCTGCACAAAATGGGTTTGCAGCTTACGCACACGCTCATCAAGGCGGCCTACGTCTTCCATCAGACGGATCACTTCACCCTGAATGACATGCGCCTGTTCGCGCATACGTGCATCTTTCAGGATCGCCTGAATGACTTGAATGGACAGCATGAGGAGCGATGGCGAGACAATCACGATCCGCGCCCGGTGCGCGCGCTGGATCAGGGCTTCAAAATGCTCATGAATATCGGCAAAAATAGATTCCGATGGTACAAACAGGAAAGCCGTATCCTGCGTTTCGCCTGTAATCAGATATTTGTCGGAAACATCCTTGATATGCACTTCCATATCGCGACGGAACTGCGCAACGGCTGTTTTGCGTGCTTCCGGCGCTTCGGTTTCGCGCATGGAGTTCCATGCTTCGAGCGGGAATTTCGCATCGATAACCAGTGAAGGCGCGTTGTTTGGCATCCTGACAAGGCAATCGGGGCGCGTGCCGTTGGAGAGTGTCGCCTGAAACTCGTAAGCGCCTTGCGGCAGACCATCGGCAATGATCGCTTCCATGCGCGACTGGCCAAAGGCTCCGCGCGTCTGCTTGTTGGCAAGGATCGCCTGCAACTGCACGACCTGACCGGCAAGCGACTGGATATTGTTCTGCGCTGTGTCGATGACCGCAAGGCGCTCCTGCAACTTTGCGAGGTTTTCATGGGTGGAGCGTGTCTGCTCGGTCATGGTCTGGCCGATGCGATGCGTCATACCGTCGAGCCGTTCGCGGATCGATTGGTTGAGCTCTGCCTGCCGTGAACCAAAGACTTCCGCCATGGTTTGCATCCGACCCTGCATTTCGGATTGTGCTTTCAAAATCTCCGCCATGCGATATTCGGCGTCGCGTGCACGGTCTTCAGCCTGAGCTTCTGCAACCGCGCGAAGACGCGCAGAACGCGCTGCCGCAATGAGGAAAATGGCGAGGCACAGGACCAGCACGACAATGCCCGCAAGGAGGATATCTCCCAGCGTGAAAGAGGTTGCACCAAGCTGCAAAAGCGGTTCGTTCAAGAGATTCTGGTTTTCCATAGAATAAGCTTAGCTGATTCGTGTCGTCTTGATGAGATCAAAACAAGAACGTTTTACAAGTTACAATTGACGATTCTCGCGCAAGCGATTACGTGAAGCGCATGTCTATTAAACCGCTCATCATCCTTCCGGATCCTCTTCTGCGTGAACTGTCCAAGCCAGTTGAACGCTTTGATGATCAATTGCGCAAATTTGCCGGCGACATGCTCGACACGATGTATGACGCGCCGGGCATCGGCCTCGCTGCCATTCAGGTGGGCGAACCTCTGCGGATGCTGGTGATTGATCTGGCCAAGGAAGACGCTCCGAAGGAGCCGCATGTCTTCATCAATCCAGAGATCGTGGCTTCATCGGACGAACGCAGCGTTTATGAAGAAGGCTGTCTTTCGATCCCGGATTATTATGCCGAGGTCGAGCGGCCTGCGAGCATCAAGGTCAATTATTTTGATGCGGACGGCAAGGAAAAGTCGATGGAAGCCGACGGGCTGATGGCGACCTGTCTGCAGCATGAAATCGACCATCTCAATGGTGTGCTGTTTATCGATCATATCTCTAAGCTCAAGCGCGATATGGTCATCAAGAAGTTCAAGAAGCTCGCCAGCCAGCGTGCGTCAAACAGGGCTTTGTGATGCGGATCGTCTTTATGGGGACGCCGGATTTCTCCGTGCCAATCCTTACAGCCATCATCGGACAGGGCTATGAAGTTGTAGCGGTTTATTCGCAGCCACCGCGACCGGCGGGCCGTCGCGGATTGGAAGTGACCAAGTCGCCTGTGCATGAAAAGGCTGAGGAATTCGGCATTCCGGTTTTCACGCCGAAAAGCCTGAAAGGCACGGAAGAGCAGGACGTTTTTGCGAGTCTGGAGGCGGATGTGGCAATCGTTGTGGCCTATGGCCTGCTGCTGCCACAGGCCATTCTCGATGCGCCGCGCCTTGGATGTTATAACGGTCATGCGTCGCTTCTTCCGCGCTGGCGCGGGGCGGCTCCCATTCAGCGGGCCATTATGTCTGGCGACACGGAAACCGGCATGATGATTATGAAAATGGATGCGGGGCTTGATACCGGTCCTGTCGCCATGGCGGAAAAAGTTGCGATCACGCCGGACATGACTGCAGGCGAGCTGCATGATCGTTTAAGCCTTATCGGTGCAGATCTGATGGTCCGTGCATTGGGTGCGCTTGAGCGCGAAAGTCTCACACTTCAGCCACAGGACGAAGAAGGTGTCACTTACGCCGCCAAGATCGAAAAGGCGGAAGCGCGTATCGATTGGTCGAAGCCTGCGAAGGATGTTCACAATACGATCCGTGGCATCTCACCATTTCCGGGCGCCTGGTGCGAGATGGAAATCAACGGTGCAGTTGAACGTGTCAAACTTCAGCGCTCCACATTGGGCGAGGGAAGCGGCGCTCCGGAAACCGTGCCGGGAACTATACTTGATGATCGCCTGACGATTGCGTGCGGCGAGGGGGCTGTGCGGCTCGTAACGTTACAACGTTCAGGTGGTAAACCTTTGCCCGCGCAGGAGTTTCTGCGTGGCGCGTCTGTGACGAAGGTTCTCTGAGCAGTGCCTCGTTACAAGATCACAGTCGAATATGACGGCACGCCCTATGTCGGTTGGCAGCGGCAGGAAAATGGCCATGCCGTGCAGAACGCGATTGAGCAGGCGTTTAAGAAGTTCTGCGGAGAAGATCTGACGTTGAGTGCGGCAGGCCGCACCGATGCAGGCGTTCATGCGAGCGCGCAGGTCATTCACGTCGATCTGACAAAAGATTGGGGTGCTGCGAAAGTGCGCGATGCGCTCAATGCGCATCTGGTGATGGCGGATGAACGTATCAGCATTCTCAATGTCGAGAAGACGACGGATGCTTTCGACGCACGGTTTTCGGCGCGTGGACGGCATTATCTTTATCGCATTCACAATCGCCGTTCGCCGCTGGCAATTGATTATCAGCGCGTTTGGTGGGTGCAGAAACGCCTTGACCACGAAGCGATGCATGAGGCTGCAAAGCGCTTGCTTGGTGAGCATGATTTTACGACATTTCGCGCAACGCAATGTCAGGCGAAAAGCCCGATCAAAACGCTCGACCGGCTGGATATTACACGCACTGGCGATTATGTCGAAATGCGGGTTTCAGCGCGCTCGTTCCTGCATAATCAGGTCCGTTCCTTTGCAGGAAGCCTGATGGAAGTGGGCGTTGGCCGTTGGACGGCTGATGATTTGCAGGCCGCTTTAGAAGCGAAAGATCGAAAAGCTTGCGGTCAGGTTGCACCACCTTACGGTCTTTATCTGGTTGGTGTGGATTATCCGTTTCCGTTTTAAAAAGTCTGCGCGCCAATTCCGATGCCAAAAAGCTGTTGCAGGACCACTGTGATAAACAGTGAGCCGAAAAACACACAGGCATAAAACGGTGCGACATAGGCATGTGCGCGTTGCAGCACGATGAATGTCAGTCGGTAGCTCAGGATAATCGAGATGCCGAAAAGCACAAAAGCGAACAACGTCGCAAAATCCAGCGCTCCCGGAAAGAATAGTTGTATCAATGTTATGGGCGCGAAAAGCCAAGCCAGCAACGCGCTGCCCCAATTGGTCGCGATGACGTAAGGCGCGTAACGCTTTGAGATACCGATGCGGTGGGCGAGCAGGCCGATTATGATAAGTGGTATGATCCACGCTGCAATATCAACGAAAGCTGCACGGATAGTGATTGCAAGGCGGAGCCCCGCTTCGTCTTGCCCTGCTGTCAGGTCAGCTGCATAGGCAACCCACGTCGCAAAAAGCGGCGGCAGGGCCACGATAATCGCATAAAACGATGCCCAGAAATCTTCTGCTGAGATGTCCAGATATGCAAGGCCATCTTTGCGGCCAAGCATCATCTTCCAGACGCCCGTGAAATATCTGAAAATATCATCCAGACTGGGCATGTCGTTCCCTTATCCGAAGAAATCAGCGATGAAGCGTTCGTAGATCTGTGTCAGGCCTTCAAGGTCGGCAAGTGCCACGCGCTCGTCAACCATATGCATGGTCTGCCCGACAAGGCCGAACTCCACCACCGGGCAGTAATCCTTGATGAAACGCGCATCCGACGTGCCGCCCGATGTGGAAAGCTTGGGGCGTTTGCCGGTGACAGCCTCTACAGAAGATGTGAGTGTGCCGATCAGCTTTTCATCGCGTGTCAGGAACACATGGCTTGGATGTTCGCGCCATGTCAGTTCATAATTGATGGGCGTCTCGCGGCCCGGACGAAGGCGGTCGTTGCGTGAAGCCTTTTCAAGACGCGAAATGATTTCGGCCTTCAGGCTGTCTGCTGTCCAGGTATCGTTGAACCGGATATTGAAGGAGGCTACCGCCTTGTTGGCAATGACATTGGTGGCCTTGTTGCCAACATCGATGGTGGTGACTTCCAGATTGCTGGCCTGAAAATCTTCAGTGCCTTCATCAAAAGCTGGATAGAGCAGGCTATCGACAAGGGTTGTGATGCCACGCACTGGATTTTCTGCAAGGTGCGGATAGGCGGCATGGCCCTGTACGCCGTGAACGGTGATCGTGCCGGAGATTGAGCCACGACGCCCGATCTTGATCATGTCGCCAAGCGTATCGGGATTGGTTGGCTCGCCAACAAGCGAAGCATCCCACGTTTCACCACGCTCTTTGGCCCATTGCAGCAGCTTTTCGGTGCCGTTGATTGCCGGGCCTTCTTCATCACCTGTGATGAGGAAGGAGACGCTACCCTTAAGGCTTCCGTGTTTTTCAATATGGCGCGCCACGGCAGCCACAAAGCAGGCAATGCCACCCTTCATGTCGACTGCACCACGGCCATACATAATGCCGTCTTCGATAGCGGCGGAGAAAGGCGGATGTTTCCAGTCGCTCTCATTGCCCGGAGGCACGACATCGGTGTGGCCGGCAAACATCAGATGAGCACCATTGCCGGATTTGCGCGCATAAAGGTTTTCAATGTCGGGCGTATCTTCATCGGTAAAGACGGGACGCTGGACGGAAAAGCCCATTGGCTCAAGCATCGCTGCAAGTGCCGTAAGCGCGCCGCCTTCTGCGGGCGTTACGGAAGGGCAGCGGATGAGAGCGGCGAGGTTATCGGCGGGATTGGTAGGCAGGCTCATGATGTCAAAGCTTCATTCTGAGAATCGTATGGGCTTGAGATTAGATCGGGACGCTCCCAGATGAAATAGCAATCGCCTCTTTAGATAAACAAGTTCGCGAACGCGCAAAAATCGCAGCTTTTCTCAGATCGTTGCAATTCGGGAATGAAATTTCCTTGACCAAGGGGGCTTTGTCATCGTTAGTTAAAAAAAGGTTGATAGCGAGACCCGGGAAACGGGCCGGTCAACGGGAACAGTTTCTACAAATGCCTTTCGTGGCATTTTAAAAATGGGAATCCGCTATGCGTTTAATGACCACAGCAGCATTAGGTTTCATCGCGCTGTTTGGCGCAGCTGTTGCTCCGGCAAAGGCTGGTCAATGGAGTGAAGCAGGCGGGATCACCAGTATTCCCTATGGTCATCTTGATTATTGCAAGCGCAATCCGCGTGATTGCGGTTCGCACCGCGCTCTTGCGCCGATGAAGCTGACGCCAGATCGCATGAAGCTGCTGCAAAGCATCAATGCTTCGGTCAATGCCGCGATCAAGCCGGTTTCCGATCAGGATAATTATGGTAAGCGCGATTACTGGACCATTCCTCGCAATGGGAAGGGGGACTGCGAAGATTATGTACTGATGAAGCGCGCCAAACTGATGGCTCGCGGTATTAGCCCTTCGCAACTGCTCATCACTATGGTGCAGGGGAGCGAGGCACATATCGTTCTGACAGCCCGTACAGATCGTGGTGATTACATTCTCGACAATATGCGATCAGAGGTGTTGCCGGTTGAGAAGACCTCTTATCGCTATATCAAAATGCAGTCACCGTCGCATTCGGGGCAGTGGGTTTCAATTGCAGGCCGTTCTGTGAATGTCGCGAGCAATTAAAATCCAGGCGGAAAAACGGGTGAACTTGTTTGAAACAAAGGGTCGGCTTGCCGACCTTTTTTGATGTTTGTCATTGAGGTGACAAACCAAACAGCGCATTGGTCTGATTTTCAATTAAATCATTAGCGCTGCAACTGTGACTAACGCCCTTTATTGTTCATTAATATGATACAGTAATCGATAACAGACTGTTCGCAAAAAATGAACAAAAATGTCTTTATAACGTATTTGTGAATGCTGATATATGATTTAAGATATTGATTATATTTATTAATATTCATTTCATTTGTGTGTTTAGAAAAAAATGGTTGCACAAATGTGTGATTAGGAAAACATTTTCGTGACTGGAACTTTTCATCACTGTCACCCATTTGAGATGCATGAGGACGACGCAGAGAACGTCGCCCAAGTGACTAAGGAGATAGAAAATGAATAAGTTTGTTCTTGCCGCTGCTGCCCTTGCTCTTAGCGCCGGTGCTGCTTTTGCTGAAAACCCAAATGTTGGTACACCAGCAGATCTTTATGCAAATGATCGTACTCCAGTTGCTGCTCAGCGTGTTGATCACACCGCAACTGCTGCAATCGGCCAGTCGACCTATATGGATGGTTCTGCAAACCGTTTCGGTGATGCATCGCCATCAAGCTTCCAGAATTAAGCATGTCGTCCGTTATCCGCTATTGAGGCCTGATCGCAGGCCTCAATAGTTGAAATTGATCAAGTCGTGAGCATGACCTCCCAAGCTGTTCGCTGACGGATCGTAAGATAGTGAATTAACGAATCTCCCCGGAGGATGGCTGTTTGCCAACCTGGAGTCCCCGAAAGGAGTGGCAGATTGCCGTCCGATGGGGTGATAGAAGGATTATGAAAATGAAGAAGTTTGCTCTTGCTGCCGTAGCTGTTGCCCTTAGCGCCGGTGCTGCTTTCGCTGAAAATCCAAATGTTGGTACTCCAGCAGACCTGTATGCAAATGATCGCACGCCAGTTGCAACGCAGGGCGTTGATTACACCGCTCCTGCATCGATCCAGACACACACCTACAGCGACGGCTCCGCACACCGTTTCGGCGATGCGTCGCCTTCGAGCTACCAGAACTAATCAGTCTGATAGTAAAATAAAAAAGGCGAAGCTTTCGAGCTTCGCCTTTTTCTTTGATCAAGTGGTAGAATCAATCACGCAGCAGTTCATTGATTGAAGTCTTCGATCTGGTCTTTTCATCAACGCGTTTGACGATTACAGCGCAATAGAGGCCAGGACCAGCTTCACCATTCGGGAATGGCTTGCCTGGCATTGTGCCTGCAACAACGACCGAATATGGCGGCACTTCGCCATAGAAGATTTCGCCGGTTGCACGGTCAACGATCTTGGTCGATTTGCCGATGAAGACGCCCATGCCGAGCACGGCACCTTCGCGAATTATACAGCCTTCAACGACTTCCGAACGCGCACCGATGAAGCAATTGTCTTCAATGATGGTTGGGCCAGCTTGCATTGGCTCCAGAACGCCGCCGATGCCAACGCCGCCCGAAAGATGCACATTCTTGCCGATCTGTGCACAGGAGCCAACAGTTGCCCATGCATCGACCATTGTGCCTTCATCGACATAAGCGCCGAGGTTGACGAAAGATGGCATCAGGATCGCGTTTGGTGCGATGTAAGCTGAATAGCGCACAACCGAATTTGGCACGGCGCGAATACCAGCCTTTTCGAACTCATTGGCTGTCCAGCCGTCAAACTTGGAAGGCACCTTGTCCCACCAGGAAGCTTCGCCGGGGCCGCCCTTGATAATCTGCATTGGGTTGAGGCGGAACGAAAGCAAGACTGCTTTCTTAAGCCACTGATTAACCTGCCAGTTGCCGTCCGCCTGTTTTTCTGCCACACGCGCTTCACCGCGATCAAGCAAAAGCAGCGACTGCTCAACAGCATCGCGAACTTCGCCGCGGGTTGCTGTGCTGATGCCATCGCGTTCGTCAAAAGCCTTTTCGATGACCTTTTCAAGGGGGGCGAAATCTGGCTTGGTCATATGGCGGTCTCCATAAAATGGCAGGAAAAGCGGCTGCCGTCTTTTTTGGTCGGCAGTTGTCAGCCAAGTGATTAAGCGAAGGCAGGATATGGGTCAATCGCGTTATTGTTTGAAATAACTCAACGCAATTGCGCCAGATTAAGAATTTAACGCTGAAAATAATGCTAAGGCAACAATACGCATTGAAATTGAAGGAGCAGGCAAGCATGAACCCGATGGAGAAGACTGGCTGGACGCCTTTCCCCAATTCTGAGGAGGCCGTTAAACAGGCGCGTACTGTGCCAAAGACTCCTCAGACCGAGGCCGAAGCCTATCGGCTTGCCTTCATGGATGATGATTTCATGACGCGTCGCGATATGCGTCCGATACGGCTTCAGCTTGAGCTTTTGAAACCAGAACTGATCCTTGCGGATCGTGGCATCAAGTCTACGGTCGTGATGTTTGGTGGCGCCCGTATTCCAGAGCCGGGCGGCGAAGCATGGGCGGCGAAGAATGAAGTTCAGAAAAAAAACCTAGAGGCGAATGCACGCTATTATGAAGAAGCGCGCAAATTTGCCCGTATCTGCTCTGAATATGCAGCGACGACCTATTATCGTGAGTTCATCGTGGTTACGGGTGGCGGTCCGGGCGTGATGGAAGCGGGCAATCGCGGCGCGGCCGATGTTGGCGCGCCGACTATTGGTCTCAATATCGTGCTGCCGCATGAGCAGGCACCAAACGCTTATGTGACGCCGGAACTCTGCTTCAACTTCCATTATTTTGCGCTGCGCAAGATGCACTTTCTTATGCGTGCGAAGGCAATCTGCGTATTCCCCGGCGGCTTCGGCACTATGGACGAGTTGTTTGAAGCCATGACACTGATCCAGACCGACCGCATGGAACGCATGCCACTCATTCTGTTTGGCAAAGAGTTCTGGAGCAAGGCGATCAATATTGAGTTTCTTGCAGAGCAGGGCACAATTTCGCCTGCCGATATTGAGTTGCTGACCTTTGTTGATACAGCCGACGAAGCTTGGGACGAGATCAAGAATTTCTATAAGCTTTGATGTAAAAAGAAAAAGCCCGGCTCTAAGCCGGGCTTTTTTAACGGCCTGCATTTATGGTTTGCAGGAACTGGGTCAGATTGTCGGTGACGTAATCAACCTGATCGGTGAATTCCGGATCGCTTTCCCAAATCTCTGAGAATGTCGGTTCAAAATTATTGGGCACAATAAGCACTGTCTTCATGCCGAGTGTTTTTGGCACAACGAGATTGCGTGCCAGATCCTCGAACATGACGGCCTTTCGTGCATCAATGCCAAAAGCACCAAGGAAGCGGTCATAGGTCACGCGCTCCGGCTTTGGTGTCAGGCCAGCTGCAACAATGTCGAAAATGTCGTCAAAATCATCGAGAATGCCGAGCTGCTTTGCTGCTCGTTCCGCATGGCCGCGATCGCCATTGGTGAAGATAAAGCGACGACCGGGCAGGGCGCGGATTGCCTCGCCTAAAGCCGGATCAGGTGTCAGCCACGTATAGTCGATGTCATGGACGTGTTTGAGAAAATCGTCCGGATCGATTTTGTGACATTCCATCAGGCCTTTGAGCGTGGTGCCATATTCCAGATAAAACTGCTTTTGAATCTTGCGTGCTTCATCGCGTGGCAGATTAAGCAGCTTCTCGACATAGTTCGTCATCCGCACGTCGATCTGCGAAAACAGATCGGCGGCGTGCGGATAGAGCGTGTTGTCGAGGTCAAATACCCAGTCAGTGACGTGAGCAAAGGCCGAGGCTTCGGGTTGGTTGGTCATCGGTCTTTTATGGCACGATCAGCGTGCCGGCGCCATGTTCGGTGAAAAGTTCAAGCAGAACCGAGTGGGGTGTCTTACCGTTGAGAATGACAACACCTTCAACGCCGCGGCGGATTGCATCGATACAGGTTTCGACCTTGGGGATCATACCGCCGGAGATCGTGCCGTCCTTGATCAGTGCTTGCGCATCGGCAACAGATAATTCCTTGATGAGGTTTTTGTCCTTATCGAGAACGCCGGGAACATCGGTGAGGAACAGCAGGCGTGTTGCAGCCAGCGCGCCAGCAATGGCACCAGCAAACGTATCTGCATTGATGTTGTAGGTATGCCCATCACGGCCCGGTGCGACAGGTGCGATCACCGGGATCATTTCGGAACGCGCCAGCAGATCGAGAAGCGTGCGATCAACTTCTGCCGGTTCGCCGACAAAGCCCAGATCAAGCACTTTTTCGATGTTTGAATCGGGATCGACAATCGTCTTGTGCGCTTTGCGCGCAAAAACCATATTGCCGTCTTTGCCGCACAGGCCGATGGCCCATTCGCCTTCGGCATTGATGAGGGCCACGATTTCCTTGTTGATCGAACCGGCCAGAACCATTTCCACCACTTCAACCGTCTTTTCGTCGGTGACGCGCAGGCCACCTTCAAAGCGCGATTCAATGCCGAGCTTTGTCAGCATCGCCTGAATCTGTGGGCCACCGCCATGCACAACGATTGGGTTGATGCCTGATTGCTTTAACAGCGCGATGTCTCGGGCAAAGGCTTTGCCGAGTTCCGGGTTGCCCATGGCGTGTCCGCCATATTTCACCACGACATTCTTGTTCTCGTAGCGCTGCATATAGGGCAGGGCTGCGGAAAGGAGTTGCGCTTGCATTTCAGGACTTTCAAGAGTCGTCATCGTGGCTTCCATGGCTGGCGACGGGGCAAATCGGGAGCGTTTTTAAAGCAGTTTGGCGCTTATGAAAACCGCTTTATGATTTCAGACTATTCCTTGGCAACCAATGCGATAGCAGCGCGCAACTCATCAAGGCCGAGGCCTTTTTCAGATGACGTGGTTATGATGCCGGGGAAACAGGCCGCGCGCTTTTTCGTGAGCGCGTGGGTTTCTTCAAGCAAGCGTGGAATGCCAGCGGCTTTGATCTTGTCGATTTTTGTCAGCACGATCTGATACGACACGGCTGCTTTGTCGAGCAGGTCGAGCACTTCGGCATCGTTCTTCTTAATGCCATGACGCGAGTCGATGAGAAGATAAACGCGCTTCAATGTCGTGCGGCCACGCAGATAATCGAACACGAGACGTGTCCATGCATCCACATGGGCCTTTGGTGCTTCGGCAAAGCCATAGCCCGGCATATCGACGAGTGCGAGCGGCGGCAAATCGCCGTTCTCACCCGAATAGCCATCGGGAACAAAATAGTTGAGCTCCTGTGTCCGGCCCGGTGTGTTCGATGTGCGCGCCAAACCCTTCTTGCCGACAATTGCATTGATCAGCGATGACTTGCCGACATTGGAACGTCCGGCAAAGGCGATTTCTACAGGGCCTTCCAGCGGCAGAAATTTCATAGAAGGTACGCCACGGATGAAGATCCACGACTTCTTGAACAACAGCCGGCCTTCTTCGACCAAGGCTGCGTGCGCTGCGCGTGTCGCATCTGCTGCTAATTGGGCTGCTGCCAGCTTTTTGTCCTGATCGCTCAATGTCGTCTTCCTGATACGTGTCTTTTATTAAATACACGCATCAAGGTTACACGCTGTATTGTCAACCATTGAGCATGATGGGGCACAAAAAAAGCCCCGCGTGAGCAGGGCTTTTAATCTATTTATTTCTTTGCTTCTTTCGGCTTTCGCCTGAAGAGGCCTTTTAGGTTGTCGAAGAGTTCAATCTTGACCCCTTGACGCTTCATAATGAAGCCCTGCTGGAGAATGGACAGTGTGTTGTTCCATGCCCAGTAGATCACGAGACCGGCCGGGAAAGATGCCAGCATGAAGGTGAAGATGATCGGCATCCATGTGAAGATCATGGCCTGTGTTGGATCCGGAGGCGTCGGGTTCATGCGCATCTGCAGGAACATGGTGATGCCCATAATGATTGGCCAGACGCCGATCATGAGGAATGCAGGCACTGCATAGGGTAGAAGACCAAACAGGTTGAAGATCGATGTTGGATCAGGTGCTGCAAGGTCGTGAATCCAGCCAAAGAACGGCGCATGGCGCATTTCGATGGTAACGTAGAGAACCTTATAGAGCGCGAAGAATACTGGAATCTGCACCAGAACTGGCCAGCAACCTGCAAGTGGATTGATCTTCTCTTCCTTGTAGAGACGCATCATTTCCTGCTGCTGTTTCATCTTATCATCCGCATATTTCTCGCGGATTTCCGTCATCTTTGGCTGCACGAGCTTCATGCGGGCCATCGACTTGTAAGACTTGTTGGCAAGCGGGAAAAACAGGCCCTTGAGAAGAACGGTGACGAGCAGAATAGCCACACCGAAATTACCGGAGAACTTGTAGATCCAGTCGATGAGGTAGAACATCGGCTTGGTGATGAAGTAGAACCAACCCCAGTCGATCAGCAGTTCGAACTGCTTGATGCCGAGCTTAGTTTCGTAGTTCTGGATGTCCTGAACAACCTTTGCACCAGCAAACACATGGTTCTTGATCGTCTGCGACTGACCGGCATCAATGGTAACCGGTGCGCTCAGAAGATCGGACTGGTAGCGTGGGCGACCATCGGTGAAATGCGAGAAGCGGGCCGTGAATTTTTCTGTCTGGGGCGGAACGAGTGTCGCTGCCCAGTATTTGTCGGTGATACCGACCCAGCCGCCAACGACGTCTTTGAATGAAATATCCTTGTCGTCTTCGACTTTGGAATATTTGATTTCCTGCAAGCCATCCTGACCCATGACGCCGATGAGGCCCTCATGGAGAACATAGGTCGCACTTGCATGTTCAGGCTGGTTGAAGCGTGTGACGCGACCATAGGATGCCAGCGAAACTGGAGCACCGGTGTTGTTGGTGATCGTGTCGTCGACTGCGAACATATAAGCATCGTCAACCGAGATGACGCGCTTGAAGGTAATGTTCTTATCGTTGGTGTAGGTCAGCGTAACAGGTGTCGACGGTGTCAGCTTGTTGTTGCCGTCGACCGACCAGACGGTGTTCGGACCGGGGACCTGACCAACAGCTTCATTGCCGGCAAAGCCCAGTTCGACAAAGTAGCCTTGCTTGAGACCCGATGGAGCGAGCAATTCAATCTCAGGCGAGTTCGGATCGACCGTTTCGCGATACTTCTTGAGATAAAGATCATCAAGGCGGGCGCCGGTCAGATTGATCGAACCGCGCAGAGAAGGCGTATCGATGTCCACGCGCTGCGACTGCGCAACAGCTGCTTCACGTGTCAGTGTTCCCGCTGCGGCTGCACTGTCATGCTGGCCCGGCACTGCACCGGGAGTGCCGGAAATCTGTGGAGTATCGCCCTGAGCGCTGCCCTGACCACTTTGAGTGGCTTGCTGGGTCTGGCGCTGTTGTTCCTCAATGCGTGTCTGTTCACGCTGGGCTTCCGTTTTCGGTCCCAGATAGAATACTTGCCACAGCGTTAATACGAGGATGGACAGGGCAATGGTTATGAAGAAATTACGATTATTTTCCATCGACGGGTCCTGATTCCGGTCTTTCCGTTCGGCGTTTCTTTTCGCCCCGCCGATCACCCTTGGCTTTAATGCGTTTGGAGAGTTCTGCGGTCAGTTGCGAAAAGGGCGCAGTAAGTGCTTGCTCGCGTGCTACGATCACATAGTCGGTCGAGAGCGCCATGTCACTCCCTACGTGACAACGAACTGCTTCTCGCAACCTGCGACGGATACGATTGCGTACGACTGCATTGCCGTTTTTCTTGGTGACAGTGAAGCCTGCGCGGGGCTTTTCGCCAATTTTGGCAGCCGCAGATTCTTCTTCTGTCCGTTCCCGGACTTCCAAAAGAAACAGTGGACCACGCCGTTTTTCACCATTCCTCACAGACAAAAACTCCGCTCTCTTGCGAAGGCGGAGTATTTGTTTCTGCTTTTTCATATCTTTAATCACCGCGCTGGTCGCGCGGGGAAAGATTAAGCGGAAAGCCGCTTGCGACCGCGCGAACGGCGAGCAGCAAGAACTTTACGACCGGCAGCAGTTGCCATACGTGCACGGAAGCCGTGGCGACGCTTGCGGACGAGATTGGATGGCTGGAAAGTGCGCTTCATTTATTTAATACCGCGGTGTGCGGCCCTTCTTGGTTCTGTCTTTTCGACGAGCAGGTCGTTTCTGAAATCTATATTTACGTTTCAGGACCAAGCTCTATTGAACAGGAGCGAGTTCTTTTCCCATAAAGCAGGATAGCAAAAGCCACCCATTAACCCTTAAGGGCGAACGTGGTGCGGCTTATAGGGAAAGGGGCTGAAAGAGTCAATCGCCCGGCAATAATTCTCGATACTATATACGTAACAGCCATTGCCAAAGCGGGCGGGTGCTTTCATAAGAACTTGCACATTTTTTATATGCGGATAAATCCGCTGCAGTCATGAGAGGAGTTCACCATGAGCATCCGTCGTATCGAAGTCGGACCACGTATGAGCCAGGCCGTTGTTCACGGCAATACCGTTTATCTTGCTGGCCAGGTTGGTGAGCCAGGTGCAAGCGTGACCGACCAGACCAAAGCCGTTCTGGTTGAAGTCGATCGCCTGCTGGCCGCTGCAGGTTCAGACAAGTCGAAGATCCTTCAGGCGATCATCTGGCTTGCTGATATGAAGGATTTTGCAGAAATGAACGCAGTCTGGGACAGCTGGGTCGATAAGGCCAATACGCCAGCGCGTGCGACTGGTGAAGCAGCGCTTGCAACGCCTGACTACAAGGTCGAAATCATCATAACCGCTGCAATCTAATTGATTGCAGTTGCTGATTTGAAACCCCGCGCAAGTGGGGTTTTTTTATTGGCGAATGCGTTCGGAATAGCCTTCGCGATCCCCTGCCTGTGCCTTCGCATCAATAGATGCGCGCTGGCGGGCTTCTTCGGTGGTGCTGTCATTGTTCTTGAGCCATCCATGATCATGGAGGTAGCCGGGCAGATAGCCAGACAGCAGAATGCGGTAATCGAATGGAATGCCCGGATCGAGAAACCGCGCCATCTGGAAGATAATGGTCGTGCAGTTGGTCGTCACCGTGTTGTAGAATTTGGCTTTTTGAGCAAGCTGGTTTGCTTGCTCTACGTAAGAAAGGAAGAGCTCCTTCGCCGCTGCTTGTGGAAGATCGATCTCATAGCGATAAACATCTTCTTTGCGGACATTGGTGCGCAGGAAAATAATGTCGCTTTCCTCTGCCGCGATCATCGCCAGTTCAAATTCCCGGAAAAAACCGCCAATTGCAGAGTAGCTCTCGTGATGCTCCTTACGAATCTCGCCAGAGAATACGACGTGCCGCCCATCCTCAAAGCCGAACGACAGCAGGGTGTGGGCGATGGCCGGGCCCGTCCAATAAGAAAGATACAGGTCAACAGATGTTATTTTGTCTAGGTTATAGGTTTCATCTTTCCAGGCAGGCGTGAAGTCGTCGACCGTCCGCCAGTCGAAATCACGCACATTGTAGAGCGTGACTTGATTGCCATCCACCTTGCCGGTGACGGTGCGTGCAACTTCGGGCGCCCAAATGCGGTCGAGTGATGGCCGAATCGTTGACCACCAGCCAAGAAAGATCAGTGCGAGTAGGCAGAAAAACAGCCGCTTGCGCCGACAATAAAACTGGCGTTCACCAGCAATGACCCAAAGCGCAATTGCCAACCACGCAACAATGATTGAGCCACGAACAGCATCGCCAAAGGGTAGCTGGAACCACATGCCGAAGCTGGACCAGATTGCAAAGAGTATTACGAATAAGACAAAGATGAACTTGACCGTGAAGCGGACGGGTTTGGATTTCAAGATAGATGACATGGATATCCCGTATTCGCTTGCCGTCTCAATTATCAATCGCGGTGTGATATTGGCATGATTTGCAGTTCAATGTCATCGCCTATCCTGTGGGTAAGCCGATTTATCTCATAGATTAGAGTTTCTTGAAACAAAGCTGCTGTAACTTATTTCTTTAATATTAGTGCAGCTTCACGCGGGCGCTTTGTTTGTTTGCCTGTTTTGAAGAATGGACGCGCCACGCGCCACAACAAAAGCATTGCGACAATTCCGGCATAAATAACCGGTTCGGCAGGCCAGCTTTTGACTGACATTAAAAAGTGAATCGCACCACCTGCAATGGCTATATAGACCAGCTTGTGTAGCGTAACCCATCGCCGCCCAAGCTTTCGGATAGACCAGTTGTTCGATGTCAGTGCCAGAGGCAACAGCAATACAAGGCTGATCATGCCGATGGTAATGAACGGTCGCTTCACAATGTCTGCAATGACGGACGAAATATTCAACGCCTGATCCAGCACCATATAGACAGCGAAATGCATCAGCACATAGTAAAAGGCCAGCAGCCCAAGCGCACGTCGATAACGTAACAGACTGACACCTGTTAGATCGCGTATGAGGGTTATGAGAAGCGTCAGGATCAGAAACCGCAGTGCCCAGAGACCAAGCGTATGTTCGAAGCTTTTGATCGGGTCAGCGCCCAGCTGGTCGGTTGCGGCAAGATAAAAAGTCCACACAGCGGGGAGCAGCCCGACAGCGTAGAGGCCCCAGATTTTCAAATCATTGATGCGCGCTGAGCGGGATTTGGCGACCATGTCAGTAGTTTTTCCGCAAATCCATGCCCGTATAAAGCGATGCTACTTCTTCGCCATAGCCGTTGAACGGCAAGGTCGGGCGGCGGCTGGCGCTAAAAAAGCTGCCTTCGCCAATTCTGCGTTCAGTTGCCTGTGACCAGCGTGGATGATCGACGTCGGGGTTCACATTGGCATAGAAGCCGTATTCATTGGCCGCCTGTTGCTGCCATGATGTCGGCGGTTGTTTTTCCACGAAGCTGATCTTCGTGATCGACTTGATACCTTTGAAGCCATATTTCCACGGCACAACAAGACGGATAGGCGCGCCATTGGCGTTAGGTAATGTCTCACCATAGAGGCCAACTGATAGAAGGGTCAGCGGATGCATGGCTTCATCAAGGCGTAATCCTTCAACATAGGGCCAGTTCAGAACCTGGAACAGCCCCGTCTGACCGGGCATTTCCTCTGGCCGCACAACGCCTGTGAATGCAATATATTTGGCGGAGCCGAGCGGTTCGACTTGTGCAAGCAGGCTTGCCAGCGGAAAGCCGATCCACGGAATGACCATCGACCATGCTTCGACGCAGCGCATTCGATAGATGCGCTCTTCAAGCGGCATCTTGGCAATCAGCTCCTGCATGTCGAATTCTTTGGGTTGTTTGACCAGCCCGTCGACTTTCAGGCGCCATGGCAACGGTTTGAAGTTTCCCGAATTGGCGGCAGGATCGCTCTTGTCAGTGCCGAATTCGTAGAAATTATTATAGGTGGTGACCGCTTCCTTTGGTGTCAGTTTCTCATCGACCTTATAGCCCGAAGCGGCTGCTTTCAGCGGATCGGCAAAAGCGCCTGATGCAAAGCCTGTTGCAGCGATTGCACCTGCGCCGATGAGAAATTCGCGTCGACGCAGATAGAGACTTTTCGGTGTCACATCGCCCGAATTGAGGCGGGCAGATGAAAAACGGCCAGGCTTGAAGCTGCTCATATCAAAATTTTCTCCGCCAGATTTATTTTTTAAAGCTAGGGCAGTTTTCGCTCTAAACACGTCAAAAGAATGATTTTTTTGCCATTCAATTATGCCTCACATGATGTTGATAGGCAAAATTAAGTGTAACAGTAATGTAACAGATTGTAATTTTGCGTGTTTTCGTCACATTCTTGCTCAATCTCTGCTGTTAAGAGCACCGCGTAAATTGAATTGGCACGGGTCTCAATCAGATCCGGGGGGCTGCCTTAAAACCTTCGTTAACATATAAGTGGCAAATTGTTCTTATGGTAAAGAAGACGTTTATAGCCGCCATAATGATGGCGCTCGCAGCAACAACAACCACTGCTTTTGCAGAGGGTGAACTCATGCCGGTTAAGGTTGTGAGTAAGTCACAAGGCATGGCGTTAAACGGCATCTCTGCTTCTATGAAAGATGAAACTGGCACTCTCCGGCTGGGTGAGGGCGTAACAATGCGTGACAAGAAAATGGATGTTGAAACGACGCCGGAGCAGAATTTCTCGCGTAGCAAGCGGTTCATCTATCGTTTTTATAAGCCTGAAAACGCGTCAAACGAGTTGATTGTCTTGCTGCACGGTTCAGGTGGCAATGAAACCAGCCTCGTTCCGATGGCATCAAAAATCTGGCCACGTGCAACGCTTCTCGGTGTCCGCGGTCGCGTGATGCAGGATGGTGGTACGCGCTGGTATAAGCGCATTACGCCTGTCAAATTTGACCAGAAAGATGTGAAACTCGAAGCCAATGCGTTTGTGACTTTCCTCACGCGCCTTGCTGACGAGAAGGATCTTGACCTGCCACATGCGACATTCGTTGGTTATTCGAATGGCGCAAATCTGCTGGCAGCAACCATGATGCTGCACCCGGATCTGGTAAAACGTGCTGTGTTGATGCGCTCAATGCCGGTTCTGGATAATGTATCGGTCGCTAATCTGGGTAAGACGCGCGTGCTGACGATTACCGGGCAGGAAGATAAGCTTTATTCGCCATTCGCACCGGCTCTCTCGGCACTGTTGCGTGCTGGTGGGGCGAAGGTTGATGCCCGTATGATCGAGGCAGATCATATGCTTGGCGACAAGGATGCGTCGGCTATCAGCCAATGGGTGGCTTCCCTTGGTCCCGATGGCGGGCCAACGGTCACGATGAAAGCGAAGTGATCAAAAGGCCCCAATCGGGGCCTTTTGTTTGACTGTTTTCGTCAGGTGGTTGTCATATCGATGACGCCGCAGTCGCCCGTTTCAGAGCCGAAGGCAAGACGTGTTCCGTGATTGTCCCAGCCCATGCTGGTGATGGAACCCTTACCGGGACGACGCAGAAGAACTTCCTTCTGGTCTTCAAAGCGCACGAGAAGCACCATGCCGTCATTATAACCAATGGCGGTGATATCTTCGACTGGGTGACAGGCGACGGATGTGACCATGCTGTCGCCGCGAAGCCCCAGTTCCAGAGGTGCCTTGCCCATCGGGCCGTCTTTGCCAGCAAATGGCCAGACGATTGCCGCTGGTGCGCCGGAGGTTGCAAGCCACTTGGCTTTCGCGCTCCAAGACCAATCCTTAACCTTGGCCGGATAGCCGGTCATGCGCATGTGCTTGTTATCTTCCAATCGCCAGCCATGCAGTGCGTTTTCCTGCATCGATGTGATCAGGAAACGGCCATCGGGCGAGAAGATTGCACCGATATGTGCGCCTTTCCATTCCAACTCCACAGGCTTTGCTTCCGTGCCGGTCCAGATCAGCGTTGCACCATTATAGCGCGCAATTGCCAGACGCTGGCCTTTTGGCGCGAAAGCAATGCCTTCAACGCTGCGCTCCTGCGGATATTCCTGCACTTTGCCGTTGGATGTGCGCACCCATGCCGAGCGGCTTGAGGCGAAAGCAACAGTGCCGCTTGGGCCGCTTGCAATTGCCGTCATCCATTTGCGCGGAACTTTGGCAAGCTCTGTGACTGCGCCATCCGATGCGGTTTGGCAGACGCGGCCATCCTCGCCGCCAGTGAGCAGCGACTTGCCGTCAAAGGACAGCGTTGCACTCAGCAAACCGTCATGCGCTTCGCTGGTCTGGTGGCCGTTATCCAGCCGATGGATGGTTCCATCGGCCAGAGCAAAGAACGGAACGCCGTTGATAAAACGGGCGTAAAGGCAATGACCGTGAAGGTCGAGTGGGGCAACTGTAGGCATCAGTGTCCAATTTTACTTTGCTAAGTTTACTGGGCTTGGCAGTTCTCAAAGCCAGCTTTGAGTTCAGCCGCATCCAGTTCACGTCCGATAAAGACCAGACGGCTTTCATGCTTTTCTTCTGGTTTCCATGCGCGCTGGTGATCACCTTCGATGATCATGTGCACGCCCTGAACAACGTAGCGGTCCGGGTCGTCTTTAAACGCGATGATGCCCTTTAGACGCAGAATATTTGGACCCTGTGTCTGGGTGATATTCTGAATCCATGGGAAGAATTTCGCTGGGTCGACTTCACCCAAACGTAGCGAAACAGAAGTTACAGTCACATCATGGATCGGTGATGCATGGTCGTGATGATGGTGGTCGTGGCCATGTTCATGCCCATGGTCATGATTGCAGTCCGGGCCGCATGTATGGTCATGATCGTGGTGGTGATGATGATCGTGCCCATGATGATGGTGATGATCATGCCCGTGATCGTGGTCACAATCAGGGCCACAAACATGATCCGGATGGTCGTGGTCGAGGAAGTGCGGATCGTTTTCGAGCGCGCGCTTCAAATCAAAGGCACCGCGATCAAGCACGCGATCAAGCGGAATGGCCGAACGTTCGGTACGGTGAATGATGGCATGCGGATTGATCGCGCGAACGGTTGCTTCAACAGCTGCCAGTTCTTCCGGTGTGACAAGATCAGTCTTGTTGATCAGTACCACGTCAGCAAATGCGATCTGGTCTTCGGCTTCGCGGCTGTCTTTCAGGCGCAGTGGAAGATGCTTGGCATCGACGAGGGCAACAACGGCATCGAGAACCGTCTTCGCGCGTACATCGTCATCCATGAAGAAGGTCTGCGCAACTGGAACCGGATCGGCAAGGCCAGTTGTTTCAACGATGATCGCATCAAAACGACCCGGACGGCGCATCAGGCCCTGCACAACGCGAATCAAATCGCCGCGCACGGTGCAGCAAATGCAGCCATTGTTCATTTCGTAGATTTCTTCGTCTGACTCGACGATCAAATCGTTGTCGATACCGATCTCGCCAAATTCATTGACGATTACCGCATAACGCTTGCCGTGATTTTCGGTCAGAATGCGGTTGAGAAGCGTGGTTTTACCCGAGCCCAGATATCCGGTCAGAACGGTAACGGGAATGCGGGCTGCTTCTGTGGTCAACTTGCCCTCAGTTTGGGCTTCAGCCTGGCTCATTGTTCATGCCTCTTGCGTTGCTGCCTTTTTATGGTCGCGCAGATGCGCACCAGTCAGGCTTCAGATCGGGTATTTCATATAAGGGAAGGTATCCGGTAATGCTATATGCAATGCTATATTATAACACCCGCTCCAATCACGTTCTTGCCAACACGTCCGGCGTAAAGCGGGCAAGGTCAAATTGATCCACATCCTGCAAAAGTTCGAGGAAGCCCGCAACAGCGTGGGCGAGGATTTTCTCGCCCGCTTCGGCAGTTGCAGCGCTGGCGTTGCCCGCAACGCCTTGCGCGTTGAGATCGTGCATTTTCCAACCGAAAGCATGCGGGCCATAGGCGCGCAAATGTTTGAACTCTTTTGCGAAGTCGGATTGTTTGCTTGGGAAGTTTTGAGCCTTTGACATATCGACCAGATCGGGCCGTAATGCCAGCATCACCGATGTTTCAATGAAGCCGCCATGAATATCGAGCGCTTTGTCTTCTGGTGTGATCATTCCTTCAGGCAGCCCGAAACGCGTCCAGCTTGTCGCCACCGCCAGCATATCGAGGCGGGTGCGCAGTTCGGTTGCAACGATTGTCATGAGTGGTGAATTGCCACCATGCGCATTGAGCATCACAAGCTTGCGAATGCCGCCTGCATGGAGGTTTTCGCCCATACCGATCCATTGATTGACCGCTTCCGAAAAGGCGAGGCTTTGCGTGCCTTCCACATCCATATGTTCGATGGAATAGCCGACTGGCTGTGCGGGCAGGAAATTGACATTGAGATTAGACGGCAGTGCTTCGTTGATACGCGCAACAATGCCTTCAACGATAATCGTATCTGTTTCAAAGGGCAGGTGAGGACCATGCTGTTCGTGAGCGCCAAGTGGCAGGACGACAATCATGTCGCTGTTCTGGTCGCGCAGGTCGGTCATGTTTTTCTCCAAGCTGAATATTCTTAAACTATCGGGCATGAGCCTAATGTTGATCGATTAAAACAGCAACCATTGGTCAGATTCCGACATTTGCGTTTCGCATGTGCTAAAGACGTGCAATGTTAGCCGCGAAAATTTATTTGCTGCGGCAAAGTTACTTTGCAGCTGCAATATTTACCTTAACATGTTGCTGGTGCTTGCGGCTTCATATGTCAGACAATATCTTACTATAAATTGCACTTTATTAGTCGGTTGACCAAGGGTGAGGTGGCGATGAGCAAGGACAACAAGGCAGTGATGCTCTACCGGATGCAATCGGTAGCAAGGCTCACACGGACAGTGCTTGCCACACGTCTTCTCGAATTGGGGCTTTATGCCGGACAGGATGCAGTGATGCTGCAACTGGCATCCGAAGATGGTTTGCCGCCTGGTGTTTTAGCGCAACGTCTCGGTGTGCGTCCGCCAACTATCACAAAAACCATCACGCGACTGCAAAGTCAGGGTTTTGTTGTCAAGCGGGCGTCTGACACCGATCAGCGTCAGTCGCATGTCTATTTGACACCGCAGGGCATCGAAGCCATCAAGATCATTGAGAAGTCGATTAAGAAGACCGAAAAGGACATGCTCAAAGGCCTCGATAAGAAAGAGCGCAAGGCTTTCCTCAAGATGCTTGGCCGCATGGAGAACAACCTCAATGAACGGGGTGCTATGCGCTTGTCCGACGAGTTGGACAAGGAAGTTGTTGATGATGACGATGTGGAATGAGTGTAAGGCCATAACGCCGCGCTGAAAAAACTTTCAATTCAATGATTGCAATGGCATAACCAATTGAAATGGGATTGCCGCTTCTCTCTTTGAAATGATCTGAAGCGATTCCCGTTGTGATTGATGCAAGATCATTTCGGGGAGGCGACTTGGCTCAGAAAATCAAGCTATCGACCATCGCAGATGCGCTTGGTGTTTCGACTGCTACCGTTTCGCTGGCATTGCGCGACAGCCCGCTTGTCGCGGACCAAACCCGTGAGAAAATTAAAGAGCACGCCCGCGCCATTGGTTATATTTATAACCGGCGTGCTGCCAGTCTGCGCACGTCACGTTCCGGTATTGTCGGTGTCGTGGTGCATGACATCATGAACCCGTTCTTTGCTGAAATTTTGCGTTCCATTGAAACGGAACTGGATCGGTCGCGCCAGACTTTCATTCTGTCCAACCATTATGATCAGCTCGAAAAGCAACGCACGTTTATGGACACGCTGCTGCAGCTCGGTGCCGACGGCGTGATTATGTCGCCAGCCATTGGTACGCCGCCAGAAGACATTCAGCTGGCCGAAGATAATGGCTTGCCGGTTGTGTTGATTGCACGTGATGTGGATGGCGTTCATGCGCCGGTTTTCCGTGGCGACGATGCTTATGGTATTGGCCTTGCCACCAATCACCTGATTTCGCTTGGTCATACGCGCATTGCGATGATCGGTGGTACTGACCAGACCTCGACAGGTCGCGATCGTTATCAGGGCTATTTGCAGGCCATGCAGAAGGCTGGGCTGGAAGTAAAGCCGGAATGGCGCATTGCCGGCCCGCGTACCAAGCAGGCGGGGTTTGAAGTTGCTCCTCAGTTTCTGGCTCTGAAAGACAAACCAACGGCAGCGGTCTGCTGGAATGACCTTTCTGCCATTGGTCTGATGAATGGTATTGCGCGCGCTGGACTTGTGCCGGGCGAAGATATTTCCGTGACAGGTTATGACGATCTGGAAGAAGCAGCGATTGCGACGCCTGCGCTGACAACCGTTTGGAACGGTCAGCGCGAGGTGGGTCGCCGTGCGGCTCGCGCGCTGCTTGATCAATTAAATGGCGTAGAGGTTTCGCATGATCAGGAACTGATCAAGCCGGAACTACATATTCGACAATCTACATCCAA
Organism: Brucella pseudogrignonensis; assembly: GCF_032190615.1. Classification (NCBI taxonomy): domain Bacteria; kingdom Pseudomonadati; phylum Pseudomonadota; class Alphaproteobacteria; order Hyphomicrobiales; family Brucellaceae; genus Brucella; species Brucella pseudogrignonensis. The sequence continues at coordinate 749,911 of NZ_JAVLAT010000001.1, read as the reverse complement.
GCCGAAAAATCTTTGAATTTCTCTTCAATAAGCGAGCCATTTGCCTGGCTCGCTTTATTTTTGCATGAACATAAGGAAGCTGGCATGACCCAACGTGAAGCGACCATTCTGGTGCTCGGTAATTTCAACGAATATGCCGTGCAGCGGCTGTCGGGCGAGTTCAAGGTCAAGCGCATTCCCAAGGGAGATGCGGCGCTGGTTGAAGCAAGCTGGGCTGAGGATGTTAAAGGCATTGCGAGCATGTCGATCGTGAATGCGGGTCTGATTGATGCGCTGCCAAACCTTGAAATCATTGGCAATTTCGGCGTTGGTTATGATGCGGTGGATGCAAAACATGCGGCCACCAAAAGCGTCATGGTCACAAATACACCGGACGTTCTGACCGACGAAGTGGCCGATACGACCATTGGTCTGCTGATCGATACGGTTCGCGAATTGTCTAAATCACAGGCGTTTCTGCGTTCTGGCGAGTGGGTCAAGCAGGGCCGCTATCCGCTCTCAAAACTGTCGTTGCGGGGCCGTAAGGTCGGTATTTTCGGCCTTGGCCGTATTGGTAAAGCCGTTGCCCATCGCATTGAAGCGTTTGGCTTGCCGATTTCCTATCACAATCGCCGCAAGGCTGATGATGTAAGCTATACCTATTATCCAAGTCTGCTTGAACTGGCGAAGGCGGTCGATACGCTTATTCTTGTGGCGCCCGGTGGTGCGGAAACAGAAAAAGCAGTTAATGCGGAAGTTTTAAGCGCACTCGGTTCTGAAGGCGTTTTAATCAATATTGGCCGCGGTTCAGTCGTGGATGAAGCGGCACTTGCAGAGGCGTTGAAGAACGGCACGATTGCCGCTGCTGGTCTTGATGTTTTCGCCAATGAACCGAATGTGCCGCAGGCGCTTCTTGATGCGCCAAATACAGTTTTGCTACCACATATTGGCTCGGCATCGGAACAGACCCGTCAGGGCATGGCCGATCTCGTGATCGACAATCTGATTTCATGGTTCGACAAGGGCGAAGCACTGACGCCCGTGCCGGAAACCGCGAACCTGAAGAAGGCCTGATATAGTTCTATTCTGTGCGCTGCGCCTTGTGCGCACGCACAGCGTCCCCGAAAGCTTCAAAAATCTTGCGTGATGGCGCATCCGTTTGGACCCAATATTCCGGGTGCCACTGAACGCCAACGACAAATCCCTTTGCATTCTTGACAGAGACAGCTTCAATTGTGCCGTCGTCTGCTGTCGCTTCAACTGCTAAGACTGGCGCAAGCTTGTCGATTGCCTGACGGTGAACGGAGTTGACCTTCACGCTGTCGGACTTGAGAATCCCTGCAAGACAGGAGTTTGGCGCGATCTTGATCGGGTGCTGAATGGCAAAGCGTTCGGCTTGGCTGTCTGATTCCGGCGCGCGATGGTCCATCCGACCTGCCAGTTCCTGAATTTCTGTGGCCAGCGTGCCGCCCAGCGCAACATTTAGCTCCTGAATGCCACGGCAAATTGCTAGCACGGGGACGCCCTTGTCGACTGCCGCTCGGATGAGTGGGAGCGATGTCGCATCACGCGCATTGTCATATGGCTCGAAAGCCGCACTTTGCTCTACGCCATAAAGCTCTGGATTGACGTTTGATTTTGCTCCCGTCACCAGCAGGCCATCCACGCCATCAAGGATTGCGTCAATATCGATCTTGTCGCCAAAGCTTGGAACGAGAAGCGGTGTGACTTCTGCAACATCAATTGCTGCGGCCAGATACTGTTCAGGAGCCGAGTGCCAGACGTAGTTTTCAAAAGGCTTAACATCGGTGGGGACGGCGATGAGCGGGCGAGGATTTTTTGACATAGTCGAGAGGATTCCAGCGGAGGCTTCTGATGTTGAATTAGTTAATACGTCGGTGATCGCGGCGCAATCTGCATGTAAAATATAGTGTTGTTGTGGTGGGTTTTTGCTGACGCCCCTTTGCACGCAAAGTTTATGCTGCTCCAAATCAACTGCTTAGATTGGCGTTTTGGGGAGGGCAAATGACCGATAATCAATTTTTCTTCGTCGCAGGATGTTGCAAAACCTATGATTAGCCGTGGCAGCTGGGGGAGTGATCTTTAACACGACGAGCATTCTTGCGGAGCGAGCGCAAAAAAGCGCTGCTGCCGATGCCATGTCGAAGGCCCGTGTCAGCAAAATGACGCGTGAATTGGTGCTTAAGTTTGCATCCTGTGGTCTTCGTGTGAATATTATCGCGCCGGGTGGTTCCCGACACGAATCAACGTGCAATATCTTGGTGGTCCGGTGGCGCTTCACTTAAAAAAGCTTTCATCCGATGAAGCAGTTTGGAGCAACAAAGCTCATTGATGGTGACGTGCTTCTGTTTGCTTCGTATACCAGCGTACAAAACAGGCTCTGCGCTTACAATCGCTGGTGGTCTTTGTTTGTGAATTAAAAAACGGTTAGCTCGTTTCTGATAATGGCAGCGGCTGCGGTAATTTTATATTTCTCGATCATTATGTCGAAAAGCATACTAGAAATAGCGGCTATATCCGCTTTTCGGCCTAATATCGGAGGATTTTCCTGATCTATATGAAATGGAGCATTTTTACTTTTTATTCTATCAGAATTTGATTGTACTCAGAAATTTCCGAAAGTAAACGTCAAGGTTGTATTCTCAATTTTACCTTGTCGATATTTATCAAAGTCTTTAAAAGCAAAATACATCTTTTGATTGTTTCAATAACAGCTTGTGGTTTAGTTTGGCGAAACGTATTTTTAAGTGATTAGTGGCATATTCCCCTCTGAAAGGGGTACAATCAAAAAGATGTGGCATAGCCTTCAACCAGAGATGCCTGTTGATGTACGACTGTCGTTTTTGCGTTCGCTTTACGGCAATCGGACGACATTATGGTTTGGTTTGCTTGCCCATGTGGTGGCATGCGTCGTCATATATGTAAAAACCGCTGACTGGCGCTTTTTGGGCTTTGCCGGTTTTTTCACGATTGTTGCTCTTGGTCGTCTCTACGACATGCATAAATTTGACCAGGCTAAACTTGGTAATTTATCTCACGCTGATTTAGACAAATGGGAAGCACGATATTTGGTCGGCGCTTCATTGGTTTGCGCTACGCTTGGAATGCTTTGTTTCTTCTCAAGCTATGTATTGCGCGATTCATTTGCCGAGCTGGCAAGTTTGACGATCCTGCTTGCGTCAGTCGTTTCGATCGTTGGACGAAATTATGCGTCTGCAAAAGCCGTTATGTTGATGTCCGCATGCACCCTTATTCCGGTGTTGGCTGGACTTATTCTTGCGGGGACACCCTTTCACGTCGTGATTGGCTTGCTGTTAATTCCGTATTTCCTTTCTAATATCCAGATGGCCAACGGACTGCGCGAGTTTCTTTTTGCGGCGGTTATGGGAAAGCGGCGCCTTTCGGTTGTCGCAACGCGTTTTGATGCTGCTCTCAATAACATGCCGCAAGGCTTGCTGATGTTTGATGCGCAACAGCGCATAGCGGTGATAAATCATAAGACGAAAGAGCTTCTGAAAATCGCTGAGCATACGAAACTTAGGGGGCGCAGGCTGGAAGTTTTACTGCGCTATTGTGCGAAACAGGGCTTGTTTCCGCATAATGATTTGAACAGCATAAGAACACGGATGCAGGATCTTATTTCGGGTCGGAAGTCGCGCGATATTTTACAATTATCCGATGATCGTTACATTGAATGCGTTGGCAACCAGACGTCGAATGCTGGCGTTGTTTTGATGTTTGAAGACGTGACGCAGCGTGTTGAGTCTGAAGCGCGTATTCAACATATGGCGCGTTTTGATGGTCTTACGGCACTCCCGAACAGAAATTACTTTGAGACGATGGTGCGCTCCGTGCGGGCGCATCATCCCCAAGACTCTCTCGCTGCGTTGATTGTTATAGACATCAATCACTTCAAACACGTCAACGATACGCTTGGTCACCACGTTGGCGACATGTTTCTGCGTCTTTTTGCAGACCGGTTGAATTCTCTTGATCCGGAACGTTTCGTTGCATCTCGTTTCGGTGGTGATGAATTTGTGGTGTTCGCATTCAATTTGAAGGGAGACGATGACGTCGCGCCCGTGATGGAACACGTTTTTTCCGTCGTAAATGGTGTTTATGATTTGAATGGTGATCAAATTCACATTGAAATCAGTGCCGGGGTTGCCACGGAAAGCATCGAAAAATGCGACGTTGCCAGCATGCACATGAATGCTGACCTTGCGCTTTATGAAGCAAAAGGCTCTGAAGGTACGCATTGGGCGCAGTTCGTTGGCGCGATGGATACGAAGTATCGTGGACGGCAGAAACTGAAGGCCGATCTTCGTCTTGCCATTGAAAACCGCGAGATCAAGGTCGTCTACCAACCAATAGTAAGTGCACAATCGTTGCGCATTGTCGCTTATGAAGCGCTTGCACGTTGGGAACATTCGGAGCTCGGTCCAATCTCTCCGGTGGAGTTTATCCCGCTTGCTGAAGAGATTGGTATCATCACGAACATCACTCGTTTCATGCTGAACCAGGCATGTCTCGACTGTATGTCTTGGGGTGATCGCATCGGTGTTTCAGTAAATTTGTCGGCGATCGATTTGAAAAACAGTGACATAGCGCGCGATATCGCGAATGCGTTACAAAAATCAGGTCTTCCGGCGCGGCAGCTTGAGGTCGAAGTGACCGAAAGCGCGATCATTGCTGATCGTAACCAAACTTCGCTTGTATTGCAGCGACTGAAAAATGCCGGAATTAATATTGCTCTGGATGATTTTGGTACTGGCTATTCAAGCTTGAGCTATCTTAACAGCTTGCCTCTCACCAAGGTAAAGATTGACCGATCATTCGTACAGGATATTACGACAGATCGGCGGTCGCTGATGCTGCTTCGTGGCGTTACTCAGTTATCGCACGAGCTTGGTTTGGCCGTTACAGTTGAAGGTGTTGAGACTGAAGAGCAATTGGCTCTTGTGCGCGTGGCGGCCGGTGCTGATCTTGTTCAGGGCTATCTCTTAGGCAAGCCTATGCCTGGTGACCAAATCAAAACGTCTTCTGCCAAGGCTACCTTGATTCACGATGTCGGGCACTCAATTGCCTAATCGATAGAGACGATACATGGCCTTTAATTTAGGCATTGATAACTCAAGTAGCCCGCACTTTATAGTGATTTTCAACTCTGCATAACATGAGATCATATCATCCAATTCTCTTAGAAATTTTTTGAGAGACGTTTTGTGAATTTTAGACATGTGGGGAGGACATGAATAAATATTTGCGCAGAATAATTTATTCTCTAATTTTTATTCTTATTTTGATGGGTATCTCGGCGGCTTTTTTCTGGAAAAAGATTCACGAATATTGGGCCGTTTATCAATATGCCCAAACGTTTGAGCCGAGTGTGATCGATCAAAATTTCCGAAGTCTTTATAAGAAATATTCTTCGGTTCGCGTACCACATTCGTCTGATGTGGGTGTCCTGCCAAGGGCAGAGAAAACACTGCCTGAAACTTATGAATATAAGGGCGAGACACGTAAGATTGACGACTTGCTTCGACGAACCGACACGACTGGCTTTATCGTTTTAAAAGATGGTGCGATCGTTCACGAGCAGTATGCGCGTGGGAATACGGATCAAACTCAGTCTATAGCGATGTCACTCTCTAAATCATTCGTATCGTTTCTGATTGGGAATGCGGTACGAGATGGTTTGATTGACCTCAATAAACCAGTCGACGATTATTCGCCGATGTTAGCGGAGGGTGGTTATAAGGGCGTTACGGTCAAAAATGTACTTCAAATGTCATCTGGCATTGGGTTCAATGAAGATTACGGAGATCTCAATTCGGATATCGTTCATTACATTATCCAAATATTGACGGGTTCTGTCTTTGAATTCACAGCACATTTAAAGAGTGAACGTCCGCAAGGCACTGTCAATCAGTACGTATCTGCGGATACGCAGGTTCTGGCAATGGTTCTGGAAGGTGCCACAGGCGTTCCGATTCAAAAATATTTCCAAGATAGACTGTGGTCGAAACTCGGAGCGGAAGCAGATGCCTATTGGCTGACTGATTCAACGGGTGAAGTTGTTGCTGCCGGTGGCTTGAATGCTGTCCTTCGTGATTTTGCGCGTTTCGGCTTGGTTTATATGAACGAGGGGCGGAATTATCGCGGCGAGCAAATCGTGCCGACTCGGTGGGTGCATGATTCAGTCACCCCGGATGCTCCCCATTTGATGCCCGGTCGTCCTATGTCCGGTGGAAAAGTTTCCTATGGTTATGGGTATCAGTGGTGGATACCGGCTGAGCCACAGGGCGATTTCGTGGGCGTGGGTATTTATGGACAGTTCATCTACGTCAATCCGGTCGAGCGTGTGGTAATTGTGAAAACCTCAGCCTATGCAAATTACAACGTGGATGGCGCTGCGATCAAGGATGAAACAATCCACATGTTTCAGTCGCTGGCTAATGAGCTGGAATAGTTCGAATTGCTCTCCAAAATGGCCGCTTTTGCGGCCATTTCTTATTTATACAACTGCCGATTATGCGAGATTGAAGGCTAGACAGAACCAATGGGAGTTTATGTCATCGACAAGTGCTAAAAACTCAATCTTTCACCTTTACACGCTTATAAAGCACCTTATTCTGCGCAGTGATTTGACGGGGTGCGGATGCAATTTGAATGAGTAATGAAGCTGTCTCCGGTGGGCAACCGCCACTATCTAATTTCGCGCGGCAGCTATTGCAGTTTCTGGATCGAGTGGAATATCGACGCATTGTTCACGCGGAAGATCTCGAGGAGATTGGGCGGCTTCGCTATCGTTCCTATCGAACTGCGAATGTAATGCATGAAGCGGCTGTGCCGTCGATTGTCGATGATATCGACCGCGATAGCCACGCCTTCGTGTTTGGCATTCATATTGATGGGCAGCTTGTGAGCACGCTGCGTATTCATCACATCACGCCAGATCATCGTCGGGGCACGAGTTATGCGCTTTTTCCTGATATTCTTGATCCACTACTCAATAGCGGGATGAGTTTCGTCGATCCAACACGCTTTGCGGCGGATCCAGAATTGCTGAGTGAATATCCGGCAATCCCCTATGTGACGTTGCGCATCGCTGCGATGGCTTCTGAATATTTTGATGCGGATCAATGTCTTGCATCGGTAAAGCCAGAGCACATGGCGTTTTATAAGCGTATTTTTGGTACGACCGTTATGGCTGAAGCCCGTGAGCATGAAGGGTATGGCATCAAGGTCGGTCTAGGCGCGGCACCCATTCGCAATATCCGCGATGCCGTTGCGGTGCGCTTTCCTTTTTTCAAATCGCAGCCGCACGAACGCCGTGCCATGTTTGGTAGCATTGCCAATGGTGTGGGACCGCTAACGATTATGCCGACAGCAAAATATACTGGGCTGGGTGTCTGATAAGGTGATCATCTCCAGTTTATGTATGATGATTTCATTTTATTATTAAATTTATTTTGAAAATTTCTTTAAAGAATTAATTCTGGCAATTTTCCAAAATAAACGTTATCTGGATCGCGGAGCCGCTTGATGCGGAACGAGGGATGACGACATCCACCGAAGAAGCCGTTGCTCTAAATGGCCTTTGACTGTGATGTCGTGCATTGAAGATTGCGGATATTCTGTCTAAACTTCGACAAAATATCTCAATGGGTGGAACTAAAAATGGCAGAACATCACAACACGGCCCCGGCCGAACTTGGCGCGCCAATGGATTATACCGAGCATGATAAAACCTATGCTGGTTTCATGGGCATGTTTAAATGGGGCACAGTAGCGGTTGTCGCACTCCTGGCTTCCATGGCGTTCGGTTTTTTCGCGGGAGGGTTCTTCTCCGCGACCGTTCTGTTTGTTCTGATCTGCGCCGCTGCCTGGTTCCTGCTTTAAGGATTTAAACCAGCAATCATCCGCACGATTTGATCGAATGCCTTGGTATGGGTGCAAAACGCGCTTTACCGGGGCTTTATGCATGTCGTCTGTTTCAAGTTTTGAGGGCTTCTTCCGGGACGCCCGCATTGTGCCCGGCTGTGAGGTCGGATCAGAGCGTATCCCGAAAAGTGTGAAGCTGTTTTTGGAAAAGTACGCGAAAAAATTAACACGTGTAGCGTCGATCCGATGCCAATTAGATCGGTGCGTCTCAAGCCACGAAAGGGAAACCAGTTGGCCCAGACTATATTCATTCCGAAAGAGAGTGATCCCGTTGAGCCCCGCGTTGCGGCATCTGCCGAGACGGTGAAGAAATTCATCGCGCTTGGATTTGATGTCGTGGTGGAAAAAGGCGCAGGAGAAAAATCGCGTATCATCGATACCGATTTTGTGAGCGCTGGCGCGCGTATAGGCACTGCGGCTGACGCCAAAGCGGCAGACGTCATCCTGAAAGTGCGCCGTCCGAACGATGCGGAACTCAAAGGGTATAGGTCGGGCGCAGCCCTTTTCGCGATGCTTGATCCTTACGGACATGAAGATGCCGTTGCAGCGCTGGGCAAGGCCGGGATTTCCGCTTTTACGATGGAATTCATGCCGCGCATTACCCGCGCACAGGTGATGGATGTGTTGTCATCGCAGGCCAATCTTGCAGGATATCAGGCAGTGATTGATGCGTCTGAAACTTATGATCGTGCAATGCCGATGATGATGACGGCAGCTGGCACTGTTCCAGCGGCGCGCGTCTTCGTCATGGGGGCAGGCGTCGCCGGACTTCAGGCGATTGCGACCGCGCGTCGCCTGGGTGCGGTTGTAACGGCGACCGACGTTCGGCCTGCGGCAAAAGAGCAGGTGGCCTCGCTTGGCGCGAAGTTCATCGCTGTCGAGGATGAAGAGTTCAAGGCGGCGGAAACCTCGGGCGGTTATGCCAAGGAAATGTCGAAGGAATATCAGGCGAAGCAGGCGGCACTCGTTGCTGATCATATTGCCAAGCAGGATATTGTCATTACGACCGCACTTATTCCGGGCCGTCCGGCTCCGCGTCTTGTGACGAAGGAAATGGTTGCGGCCATGCGTCCCGGATCAGTGCTGGTTGATCTGGCAGTGGAACGCGGCGGCAATGTTGAAGGTGCTGTTGCCGGTCAGGTTGCCGAGGTTAACGGCGTGAAGATCGTCGGCCATCTCAATGTGCCGGGCCGGATTGCAGCCACTGCCTCGCAGCTTTATGCGCGCAATCTTTATGCGTTCCTTGAAACGCTGGTCGATAAGGAAACAAAGCTTTTCCGGTTTGATCCTGAAGAAGAGCTGGTGAAGGCAACACTTCTGACCCATGACGGCAAGGTTGTGCATCCGGCTTTTGCTAAGGCTGAAGTGGAACCTGCACCCGTGGCTGTAGTCGAGAAGCCGAAAGCGGCATCGAAGACAAAAGCCGCTGTTGCCGAAGGCGAGGCTCAAAAACCTGTTGCCAAAGCAACCCGAAAAACACCGGCAAAAGCTGCAAAAACTTCCGCTGATGGAGGAGAGGCATAATGTCCGATACAGCACTCGAAAAAGCTCTTGAGAGCCTCAATCAGGCGGCGGATGCCGTAAGGCAAGCCGCTGAAAATGCAGGCGGCTTAGGTGATGCAGCGGCTGCTGCCGCTCATGCCGCATCCGGTGGTGTGGTTGATCCGTTTGTCTTCCGCCTTGCGATTTTCGTTCTGTCGATTTTCGTCGGCTATTACGTCGTCTGGTCGGTGACACCTGCGCTGCATACGCCGCTCATGGCTGTCACCAATGCCATTTCATCGGTGATCGTGGTCGGTGCACTTCTTGCAGTCGGTCTTTCGCTTTCGGGCTGGGCAACCGGCTTCGGCTTCATCGCGCTCATCCTTGCAAGCGTGAACATCTTTGGCGGCTTTCTGGTTACCCAGCGTATGCTCGCCATGTACAAGAAAAAAGAAAAGTGAGGGCTGAGCCATCATGAGCGTTAATCTCGCAGCCTTCCTCTATCTGGTTTCCGGTGTTCTGTTCATCCTGGCACTGCGCGGCCTTTCGCACCCAACCACCAGCCGTCAGGGTAACACCTACGGAATGGTCGGTATGGGCATCTCCATCGTCACCACGCTGTTGCTGGCACGTCCAAGCTTTGGCGGTCTGGTTTTGATTATCCTCGGTATCGCCATTGGTGGCGGTATTGGTGCAGTGATTGCACGCCGCATTGCCATGACCGCGATGCCGCAGCTTGTGGCGGCCTTCCACTCGCTGATTGGTCTTGCAGCCGTGCTCGTTGCTGCCGCAGCCCTTTACTCACCGCATTCCTTTGGCATTGGCGAGGTGGGACAGATCCACGGTCAGGCGCTGATCGAAATGTCGCTGGGTGTTGCGATTGGTGCAATCACCTTCACCGGTTCGATCATTGCGTTCCTGAAGCTTGATGGCCGTATGTCGGGCAAGCCGATCATGCTGCCGGGGCGTCATGTCATCAATGCGGCCCTTGCTGCTGCAATCGTGATCCTGATTGCCGTTCTGACCAATACCGAAAGCCATTTCGTGTTTTGGCTGATCGTCATTTTGGCACTGGTGTTTGGCGTGCTGATCATCATCCCGATTGGCGGCGCGGATATGCCGGTCGTCGTTTCCATGCTCAACTCCTATTCGGGCTGGGCTGCGGCAGGCATTGGTTTCACGCTCGGCAATCTGGCGCTGATTATTACCGGTGCGCTGGTCGGTTCATCCGGTGCGATCCTGTCCTACATCATGTGTAAAGGCATGAACCGCTCGTTCATCTCGGTTATTCTGGGTGGTTTCGGCGGTGATGTGGCAGCTGGCGGCAGCGGCGAAGTCGAACAGCGTCCGGTCAAACAGGGTTCGGCTGACGATGCGGCCTTCATCATGAAGAATGCATCTAAGGTCATCATCGTGCCGGGTTACGGTATGGCAGTGGCACAGGCACAGCATGCGTTGCGTGAAATGGCCGACAAGCTGAAGGCTGAAGGCGTGGAAGTGAAATATGCAATCCACCCCGTTGCCGGTCGTATGCCGGGCCACATGAACGTGCTGCTGGCTGAAGCCAACGTGCCTTATGATGAAGTGTTCGAGCTTGAAGACATCAATTCGGAATTTGCGACGGCTGATGTTGCCTTCGTGATTGGTGCAAATGATGTGACCAATCCGGCAGCGAAAACTGATCCGCAATCGCCGATTTTCGGTATGCCGATCCTTGATGTCGACAAGGCCGGTACGGTGCTGTTCATCAAGCGCGGCATGGGATCAGGCTATGCTGGCGTGGAAAACGAGCTGTTCTTCCACGACAACACCATGATGCTCTTCGCTGATGCCAAGAAGATGGTGGAGAGCATCGTCAAGGCTTTGGACCACTAGGCCTTGATATTCGGGTTCTGGCGGCCTGCAAATGGAGCGGTCCTGCGCTTCCGGTGATTATGTACGTTCAGTACATTCCGCTCCGGTTCTCGAACCCCACCATTTTCGGCGCGCCATTTTCCCGAATCTCATAAGGTCGGAGTGCATGGGTGAAAAAAAAGGGCGGTTTCGAGCCGCCCTTTTATTGTAATCGAACAAGTTAGATCAGCCGTATATCATCTTGTCCTGCAATGCGCGCAACTCGGCAATCTTGGAGCCGGGCTGCGGTGCTGCATTGGCATAGGTGATGAGTGCACCCTTTTTGATTGGTGCAGTGACGGTGCCGTTTTGCAGCAAGCCGCAAGGAATGGCTTTGGCGTTGCGTGCTTCCGGTGTCGTCATGATCCATGAACGGTAGCAATATTGTCCAATGGCATCGAGCTTTTCGCCGGGCTGCATGTCTTTCTTTGCGACTGCGCAGACTTCTGCAACCGGCTTTGGCAGCGGCACCATATCGGATTTTCCATATAGAACCGCGCGTGCGACTGTCAGCGGCACTTCAAGCGATGTGAGGTGGTATGGACGGTGGAAGGTGAAATAGGGGCCTTTACCGATCTTCAGATCTTCAAGGCGCTCATTCAGGCGAGGGTGGTCCATCTTGGCCACAACGAACACGCCGGGCGAAACGCCTTTACCAATGGAATAGTCCACAACGCCGCTCTTGCTGAGAACGCCGCCATCGGCTTGTGGGATAAGGGTTTGGCTCAACTGATCGACGCTCGCACGCGGGCCATGCATGCCAGCAATGTCCGGGACAAGGCCAGTCGCATTGGCAATCGCGGCCATTTCGACCATGGTTTTTGAGCCGTCAATGAATTCCACCAGCAGGCGGACATTCATGTTTCGGCGGTCGGCCTCTTCCTGATAGTCGTCAGGGATGGCATCAAAATTGAGAGGGTTGTTCTTGCCCTTGCCAGCAGAGACCACTTCATAGCCAAGGGCTGAGACAAATTCGATCAGTTCCATGCAGGATGAAGGCTCGTCACCTGCGCCCAGCGAATAAATGACGCCCTGCTTGTCGGCCTGTGCCTTAAGGTAAGGCCCGATGGTGACATCGGCTTCGATATTCATCATGACAAGATGCTTGCCGTGCTCAATTGCTTTGATGCCGGTTTCTGCACCGACTTCCGGAATGCCTGTTGCATCAATAACCACGTCGATCAGCGGATTGGAGAGGATCAGATCATTATCGCCGGTGACTGCGATTTTGCCGCTTTCGATTGCGCTGGTCATAGCGCTTTCAGTATTGGCCTCACGCGCATTTTCTTCATCGCCATAGGCGGTGCGGACAGCCTTGAATGTGTTTGGCAGACGGCGTGCAGACAGCGCGCCGACTTCAATGCCGGGCATACGCGCCACTTGCGTGACAATATCTGTTCCCATTTCGCCAGCGCCAATAAGACCGATGCGGATTGGTTTGCCTGTCTCAGCGCGCGCTTGTAAGTCCCGCGCCAGTCCAACCAGTGCCACATTCGTTGTCATAAGGGTCTCCGCGATAATTTTTGTCACGCTTCAATTGTTATGATGCGCAATGGACGAACAGTCTCTATATCAACAACGAAACATGCGCATCTCAAATCGGCGCGACAAAATACGCATTCTACCGGAGTTCTTATGAGCAACGCATCCCCCTTCGACCTCGTCATCTTTGATTGCGATGGTGTTCTCGTCGATAGCGAACCGCTTTCCTGTCGCGCCTTTGAGCAGGTATATGCCAATCACGGCATGGTGTTGCCGGAAGGAACCGTTGCCAAAGGTATCGGCATGAAACAGGCCGACATCTTGGCGATGATAGCCGATCTGACTGGTCATCGTCTGCCGGCTGAGGCGTTGACCCAGTTCTGGCCTGAAACGAAGGTTTTGTTTGCAGAGCATTTGCAGCCAGCGGTTGGTATTGCAGACTTCCTGAAAGTGCTGCCTAACAAGCGTTGTGTGGCGTCTTCATCGCAGCCAGAGCGTATTGCCTTCAGTCTCGAGAAGACCGGGATCAGCCAATATTTTGGTGATGCCGTTTATTCATCCAGCATGGTCAAGCGCGGGAAGCCTGCGCCAGACTTGTTTCTGTTTGCTGCCGATAAAATGGGTGTCGATCCGGCGCGCTGTGTGGTGATCGAAGATTCGCCTTTTGGCGTTGAAGGTGCAATTGCGGCTGGTATGACGGCTTTTGGCTATACGGGCGGCGGACATACCTATGAAGGCCATGCTGAACGTTTATCATCCAAGGGTGCGCATAAGGTTTTTGACCATTGGGACAACATTGCCCGTGAAATACTGGTTACTGCCTGATTAACGGCCTTGCTGTTGCGTTCTTAATAGATAACAACTGAGTATCAGTTCAGCAGAAAGTTTCATGGAATGAAAGACGCAATTACGCTCGACCAGTTGCGCGAGGCGATCGGTACGGAAATCGGATGTTCCGAGTGGCGCGAAGTCACGCAGGAAATGATCAATCAGTTTGCGGATGCAACGGATGATCATCAGTTCATTCACGTCGATCCAGAGCGTGCAGCCAAGGAAACGCCTTTTGGCGGCACGATTGCGCACGGCTTTTTGACCCTGTCGCTGCTTTCGACGCTGGCATTTGAAGCACTTCCAATGCTTGAAGGTGCAACAATGGGCATCAATTACGGCTTTGACAAAGTGCGGTTCATGTCGCCGGTGAAGACCGGTGCGCGTGTTCGTGCCCGTTTTAAGCTCGCCGATGCCGATATTCGTCCATCGGGCCGCGTCGTGAACCATTACGAAGTGACGCTGGAAGTCGAAAATATGGTCAAGCCAGCGCTGACCGCAACATGGCTCACCATTGCTGTGGTTGAGCCCGTTCGCGGATAACAGTTTCGCTCATTATGAAATTAAGAGCCGTCCTTCTTCATCAAGAGGGGCGGCTTTGTCTTGATGCGTCGTCATCAAGTCACGGAAGAAAAATGGGCCGTGTAGGAACATGCCAAAGTCATAAAAGTTCTTTTTCTCGGCACCGCGCATGTAAAGCAGGTGCATCAGGAAGAAATTGCCCTTCGAGCGCTTGTAGCGGTTCTCGCTATGCACATTCTTGAAGCGGATGCGGTGGATAAGTGGCGAGTGTTGCGTCTTGATCTTAAGAGCCTTTGCCGGATCCGAGCCATAAAAATGGATAATATCGGTAAGAACCTGAAATTCCGACCAGAGAACCGGACTGTCTTCCATCACAACGCGTACATCTTCGCGCAATGTTTTTGCTTTCGGATGCAGTGCAATCATCAGCAGGCAGGAGCCAATGGCAAGCATCGATACGGGCTGCTTTTTGAGTAGGTCCGGGCGTTCGCGCTGAAGGTCTGCAAGCGCTTCAACGGCGGGAACGGTGCCGAGGCTGTGGCCGACGATAACGACTTCATCGGCGTCGCTTTTTTCGATTTTCTTCTTCAAAGCTTCTGCGAAAGCTTTGCGTCGCGCATTGAGCTTATCATTGCGACCATAAATACGGTCATAGGCTGCAGACCAGTCATCCAGCAGATAAGACATAAAGAATCGGTCGCCCGGCCAGCGCACAAGCAATGTCGCAAGGACCGCAGCAAATGGCAGCGACCAGATGAGATTCCAGACGGGGAAACCCGCAAATATCGGCGCATAGGCAATGAGCGCTGCGATTGCGATAATCACAATCGACAACAGAAATGGCCACAGGAAGAACATCACAAAGCGCCAGCTTGTCGTGAGATAGCGGAGCAGGGTGCCTGTGAAGAAAATGTTCATGAAGGCGCGGAAGCCCGTTAGCATGCGCTTAGGGTGGAACGTGCTGCGTAATCGTCAAAGATGTCGGCTGTGCCAAACTGGCAGAACTCTGTTTCGGTTTGCCAGCCATTGCCCTGAGTCGTTGCGGTGAATGTTCCGCAATCATCCGGCTCGTCTTTCATCGGCGGCAATTTGGTCTTCGCATGCCACAAACGGTCGAAATCCTTCAGCGCAAGCGCGTGGCGCACGCGGACGGCTTTGGGATGCAGGCCTTCATAGCCTGTGAACTGAATAACGAGTCGTTTGCGAAAAGACATAAATCTCGACAGAAGGAATCAATGATTGGGGATAGAGCGGTGTTTGAACCGTTTTTTGCTATGATTGAGCAATGAGGCTGAATTGTGCGGAAAGTGGAGGCTCTCTAGCCGATATGGTGTGATTTCGTCACTATAATTTGTCGTGAAGCCATTATTTATGCCCATTACCGGGCAAAGTCTTATCTTGAGGTGGACAAAAGCCAGGCTATCTGGTAATGCCAGCCCCAATTTGCAGCGTTTATGTTGCGAAGCTTGGGAGCCTTTGGGCGTATAGACAGTTGACTCTATCAGCTGAACATCGTTAAGAGACGCCCTTAATGCCTCAGGCTCAATCGAAATTCTAACCGATACGGGATTACACGTGCAGGTACTCGTCCGCGATAACAATGTTGATCAGGCTCTCCGCGCTCTTAAGAAAAAGATGCAGCGCGAAGGTATCTTCCGCGAAATGAAGATGCGTGGCCATTATGAAAAGCCATCTGAAAAGCGCGCCCGCGAAAAGGCAGAAGCCGTTCGTCGTTCGCGTAAGCTGGCTCGTAAGCGCGCACAGCGTGAAGGTCTTATCGGCGGCGGTCGTACCGCAGCTCGCTAAGTGACCTGAAATTGGCGCTGCCTGTGTGGCGCCTTTTGCTTGCCGGTGCAGCTTATGGCTTGCGCCGGTTTTTGCATGTCTGAACGTTTGTTGATGCGCTCTGAAAGTGCTTCACGAGATAAGACATAGCGATTTGAAGTGTCAGCACGCCGCCATATACTGACCTTTATTGTGGCGTTGAGCTTGATATGAAAGAGAAGCATAGCTTTTCTGGCCAGTTGAGTTGATCGGCGTTTTTCCTGCGGTTTTCATCTGTGCTATACACTGCAAACATTATGGTTGTTGAAAACAGCCGGGGACAAAGTAGATGCAAGCTTGGGTACGCTCCCGCGCTTCGTTCATGCAGAAAGGAATGCTGCCGTTGCCAATGCGCTTTAAGGTGATGCACTCGTCCGGCAAATTTGTTGCCCGTAACTGCCTGATGGCTGCAACAGCTGTTTTGGCTCTTGGTCTTGTCGGCTGCCAAAGCTCCTCGACACAAACCGCGTTGAGCACGGTTGATCGTGCTCAGGGGTCTACCGAGAACATTGGCTCGCTCACCAGCGTTATTCAGAGCAATCCGCGCGATCCCGAAGCTTATAATGTTCGCGGCTCTGCCTACGGCAAGGCACGACGTTATAAGGAAGCGCTGCGCGATTTTGATCAGGCGATAGCCCTTAATCCGAATTTCTATCAGGCCTATGCCAACCGCGCCTTGATCTATCGTTACATGAATGACAACGGTAAGGCCGCGCAGGACTATAGCCGCGCGATCCAGATCAATCCGCAATATGATGCGGCCTATGTTGGTCGCGGCAATGTGTATCGTCAGGCTGGACGTCTTGATCAGGCATTGAGTGATTTCAACCAGGCGATTGCCTTGCAGACGACGGACGGCCGCGCTTACCATAATCGTGGTCTGATCTATCAGTCCAAGGGCCAGCATAAGCAGGCGATCGAGGATTTCTCGAAAGCGATTTCACTGAATTCGACTGCACCTGAACCATACAATGGCCGTGGTATTTCTTATTTGGCGCTCGGCGATCTCGACAATGCGTTTGACGATTTCAATACGGCGATCACCCTTGATGGCAATGTTGCTGAAAGCTGGGCTAATCAGGCGGTTGTTTATGAACAGCGTGGTGATAAGGCAAAGGCAGCAAATTCCTATTTGCGCGCGACGCAGCTGGATCCAAACTATCAGCCTGCAAAATCCGGACTTGCGCGCACACGCGGCTAATCTTGTCTTTTTCGAGAATAATGATGGTGGCGCTCCCCAAAATAGGGAGCGCCGCTTTTCTTTATGAAAAGCCGACATATAATCATGGCTATGTCGCTCTTCGATCACATCGGCTTTCAAAGCAAAGACCTTCGCCGCAGCTTATCTTTCTATGAAAGCTGCATGCCTAAACTTGGGCTGGCTGTTATTCCACATTCGGATAGGGGTTTTTTTGTCAGTGGCGGGGAGAGGGCACCCGTGCCTTTTCTTTGGATCCACAAAGCGCAGAAAGCTGGCGCAGACCAGCCTGATGGCAAGCCGGGCAACTATCTTCATCTGATGTTCAATGCGGGCAGTCGTGACGATGTAGAGGCGTTCTTCCGCGCTGCTATACAGAGCGGTGGCAAGGAGAGCGGACCACCGGCTTATCAGGGGCCCGAAGAGATGGGCTATTATGCGGCTCTCGTTTTCGACCCCGATGGCAATACGCTGGAAGCGGGTTTTCGAAAGAGGGTGGGATAAACACCCTCTCGTTGAGCAAATTCTAGCTGCGTGATCGCAGGTTGCGCTTGTCGAGACGATTGACGAGATAATCGCCGATCAACTGAATCCCGCAGACCATGATGATCAGAATAATCACCACAGCAACCATGATCTGTGTTTCGAAGCGCTGATAGCCGTAACGAATTGCCAGATCGCCCAAGCCGCCCGCACCAATGGCACCAGCCATGGCAGACGCGCCAATGAGCGTGATGATTGTCACCGTAAAGCCCGCAATAATACCGGGAAGGGCTTCCGGCACCAGCACTTCACGCACAATTGTCCAGCGGTTTGCGCCCATCGAACGGGCAGCTTCGACGAGGCCATTATCCACTTCGCGCAGTGACACTTCCGCGATACGCGCATAATAGGGAATAGCGGCAATCGACAATGGCACGATGGATGCCCATGTGCCGATTGATGTGCCGACAACAAAGCGCGTTACCGGAATGAGTGCCACCAACAAAATGATGAAAGGCACAGACCGGAAACCATTGATGATGGCACCGAGAATTGCATTGATTGTCAGATTTTGTGCAAGGCCACCCCGTTCCGTCAGAATCATGATGAGTGCCAGCGGCAGACCGACGACGAGCGAAATCAAGCTCGAGAAGCCGGTCATGATGATGGTCTCCCAGAAGGAGCGCCAGAGAAGATTAAGCATTGCCTGAGACATAGCCGAGAACCTCCGTGGCGTCTGCGTGGGTGTTGAGATACGCGATTGCGGCGTCTAGTTTTGCTTGGTCCTGCGCGGGCAGGCCAATGAACATGGTTCCAACCGGCTCGCCCTGAATGGTATCCATGCCGCCATGGATCAGCTGAAGCGCAATACCGGTCGCAAGTGTTGCTTCGCTGAAGAATGCGCCTTTGGCAGCGGCACCCGAGAGCTTGACCTTAAGAATGGCGAGATCGCCGGTCTTCTCAAGACGTTCGCGCCACACGACAGGCAGTTCCGGCTCAAGCACCTGCAACATGCTTTGTGTGATGGGCGAGCGTGGATTGGCAAAGACTTTCCACACCGGACCTTCTTCAGCAATGACGCCGTGATCCAGCACAATCACCCGATCGGCGATGCGGCGGATGACGTCCATCTCATGGGTGATGAGCAGGATGGTCAGGCCAAGCTTGGTGTTGATATCTTTGAGCAGCGCCAGAATTGACTGGGTCGTCTCAGGATCGAGCGCCGAGGTGGCTTCGTCAGACAGCAGAACAGCGGGTTCGGCAGCAAGTGCGCGCGCAATGCCGACGCGCTGCTTCTGGCCACCAGAAAGCTGTGCTGGATATTGCTTTGCTTTATCGGAAAGACCGACGAGATCCAGCAGTTCGGCCACGCGCTTGATGCGCTGAGCTTTTGGCATACCCGCAATCTTTAGCGGCAGGGCCACGTTCTGCGCGACGGTCTTGGCCGACATGAGATTGAAGTGCTGAAACACCATGCCGATGCGGCGGCGTACAGGGCGCAGCGCGTCTTCACCAAGGCCGGTGATTTCGCGACCTTCAATCAGGATTGAGCCGCTGTCGGGTTTTTCGAGGCCGTTAACGCAGCGGATCAGTGTGGATTTACCCGCGCCACTGCGACCGATAATGCCGAGGATTTCGCCGCGTGCGACGGAAAGAGAGACGCCATTGATTGCCGGTGTTTCACCGAACATTCGACGCACGTCTTTCATGGCGACGATGGGCGCTAATGCGGCAGGTGGCTGTTCAATGGTCACGGTCGTTTCTTCTATTTTTTATCCCGCAGCAAGGCGGCTGCGAATGAATAGTTTGATAGGCTTCAAGGAAAATGACGCCAAAGGGCATAGGCGGCTTTTGAGGAGCGCGCGGATGCTTTTGGGCAATTTTTTCGCTTACGTCAATAAAAGCCGCGCCGGAAATGCTTTTCCGGCGCGGTCTTTCAGTCACTTATAACAATTAGTTCCAGGCTGGAATGCCTGTGCCTTTGTAAACGCGGTCGAGCTCAGCCTTCACTGCGTCGTTCTGGAAGGAAGCAACAAGGTTCTTTACCCAATCAGCATTTGCATCTTCGGTGCGGACCGCGATGAAGTTGTTGTATGGGTTGTTTTCCTTGGATTCCCAGCCGATTGCTTCTTCTTTGTTGAGGCCAGCCTTGCCAGCCCAGTCATTGTTCACGATGGCGACATCGAGATCATCAATCGAGCGACCCACAACACCGGCATCAAGTTCCTTGATTTCGATGTTCTTCGGGTTCTCAATGATATCGATTGGTGTTGCAAGGATACCTGCTTCTGGCTTCAGCTTGATGAGGCCGCTTGCTTCGAGAACGCGGAGCGCACGACCTTCATTCGAAGGGTCGTTTGGTACACCGACAACTGCGCCTTCCTTCAGTTCGTCAAGACTCTTGATCTTGCGCGAATAGATGCCGATTGGCCAGACCGCAGTGTAACCTGCAACGCTGATCTTATAGTCGTGCTGCTTGATCTGTTCGTCAAGGTAAGGCTTATGCTGGAAAGCGTTCGCGTCGATTTCCTTGCGTTCCAGCGCTTCATTGGGCTGGTTGTAATCGTTGAAGGTGACGCGCTCGATGATGAGGCCGTGCTTCTTGCCTTCTTCGGCAACGACTTTCCAGACGTCTTCATCTTCGCCGCCCATGATGCCGACCTTGATGGTCTTGTCTTCTGCATGGCTTGGGGCGCTCGCAAAGCCAATGGTGAGGGCTGCAACCGTGAAAAGGGCGGCTTTCAGACCCGCGCGGCGGGTCAGCGAGTAGCGGGAAAGGACTGACGACATTCTTATTTTCCTTGTCTAAAGTTTTTTGGAGAGCCGGTCCCGGAAAGCGATCAAATGAGATGATCTTTCTCCCCCTGCCCACCTTAGGGGCGATAATTCCCGTTTATTTGTCAAGAAACAAGAAAAATAATTTCACCTTCACGCGATTCAGCGATTGTGAAATTGCGTTCACAGTCGCGTGAGCGGATTGTCTTTTCTGTTTGGCGTCCTCTCAGGAATCAGGTTCTAAAAACTGTCAGAAATAATCATCTGAGCGGCCTTTTCGGCAATCATCAAAGTGGGTGAATTGGTGTTGCCGGAGGTGATCCCCGGCATGATCGAGGCATCGGCCACGCGCAGTCCCTGAATGCCGTTTACGCGCAGACGCGGATCGACGATGGCATCTTCATCCGCTCCCATGCGACACGTACCGACCGGATGGAAAATAGTGGTGCCGATATCGCCTGCTGCTTTTTCCAATTGTTCTTGTGTTTGATAGCTTGGTCCGGGCTTGAATTCTTCCGGGCGATATTTCTGCAAAGGTGCCTGCGCCACGATATGGCGGGTGAGGCGGATAGCATCGGCTGCAACACGACGGTCGCTTTCGGTGGCGAGATAGTTCGGTCTGATAGCGGGTTGGGTCCGGTGATCAGGCGACTTGATGTGGATCGAACCACGGCTGTCGGGGCGTAGATTACAGACGGATGCAGTAAAGGCCGGGAAGGGGTGGACGGCTTCGCCGAATTTCTCAAGGCTCAAGGGCTGCACGTGATATTGCAGATTGGCTGTTTCATAGGATGGGTCCGAGCGGGTGAAAACACCGAGCTGGCTGGGTGCCATCGACATGGGGCCGGAGCGACGTAGGAAATATTCAAGGCCGATCATGGCTTTACCGAAGAGCTTGCTCGCCTTTTCATTGAGCGTTGGAATGCCGTTCACTTTATAAGCGCAGCGCAGTTGCAAATGATCCTGCAGGTTTTCGCCCAACTGTCTGCGTTCGAGCTTTACCGGAATGCCTGCCTTTTGCAGCACATCACCGCGACCGATCCCTGAAAGCTCCAATATCTGTGGCGAGCCGACGGCACCTGCTGCTAGAATAATCTCGCGTTTTGCTTTGACGGTTCGGGTTGTCCCATTCTGATCGAAAGTGACGCCGGTTGCCCGCAGTTCTTCGATCTCGATGCGACGAACATGGGCGCCGGTTTCAACGCGCAGGTTCGGGCGATCAAGGGCCGGGCGCAGAAAGGCTTTGGCCGTGTTCCAGCGAATACCGCGCTTCTGGTTGACCTTGAAATAGGACACGCCTTCATTGTCACCGCGATTGAAATCGTCGGTTGCTGGAATTCCGGCAGCAATGGCTGCATCACGAAAAGCATCCAGAATATCCCAGTGCAGACGGGCACTTTCGACACGCCATTCGCCACCCGCACCATGCAGCTCGCTTGCGCCTTCAAAATAGTCTTCCGATTTTTTGAAGAAGGGCAGCACATCGTCCCAGCCCCATCCATCGCAACCCGCCTGTCGCCACAGATCATAATCGCGGGCCTGACCGCGCATATAGATCATGCCATTGATGGAGGAGCAGCCACCGAGTACCTTGCCGCGCGGATAGCCGAGCGAGCGTCCATTGAGGCCTGCTTCCGCTTCGGTGGTAAAACACCAGTCGGTGCGCGGATTGCCGATGCAATAAAGATAGCCGACGGGGATATGAATCCACGCGTAATTGTCTTTGCCGCCTGCTTCAAGCAGCAGCACGGAACGGTTTTTATCTGCGGAAAGCCGGTTCGCAAGCGCGCACCCTGCCGTGCCCGCGCCAACCACGATGTAATCGTAGGTGTCGGTCATGATTCATATCCAGTAAAAAGGTGGAGCCGCTATCTTGTGATCATGCGGCTCCGAAAATATCGGTTACCCGAATAGTTTCTTTCCAAGCCGCGATGCATAGAACTCGCCGACGATGCCTTTACGGAAGAGCAGAACGCAGGCCATGAAGATGACGCCTGTGACAATTGTCACGGGGAAGTCGGAGGTTGCAAGATAGTTCTGAAGAGCAACCACGAAGGCTGCACCGACGATTGGGCCGATCAGCGTTCCGATGCCGCCCAGCAGCGTCATCAGGATCACTTCGCCCGACATCTGCCAGCCCACATCGGTGAGGGTGGCAAACTGGAAGACCAGCGCCTTCATGCCGCCTGCAAGTCCTGCAAGTGCGGCTGACATGACAAAGGCTGCAAGCTTGTAGTGATTGACGGAATAGCCCAGCGACACGGCGCGGCTTTCATTTTCGCGCACGGATTTAAGGATCATGCCGAAAGGCGAATTGATGATGCGCCAGATCGCAAAGACGCCGATTACGAAGAGTGCCAGCACCAGATAATACATGTTCATCGGCTGGTTGAGGTCGATGAAGCCAAACAGATAGCCGCGTGGCACGCCCTGAAGACCATCTTCGCCATGGGTGAAGCTCGCTTGCAGACAGAAGAAGAAGAACATCTGCGCCAGTGCCAGCGTGATCATCGTCGAATAGATGCCCTGACGACGAATAGCGAGATAGCCGATGATAAGGCCAAGCACTGCTGCGGCGAGCATGCCAAGCAGGATGCCAATTTCCGGTGTGACACCCCATACTTTGACCGCATGAGCCGTCACATAGGCAGCGCCGCCAAAGAAGGCTGCATGGCCAAAAGACAGAATGCCGGTAAACCCGAGCAAGAGGTTGAACGCGGAGGCAAAGAGCGCAAAGCACAGCATCTTCATCAGGAAGATCGGATAGACCATGAAGGGTGCTACGATCAATCCAGCCACGGCAATCGCCAGAATGATGGCCGAGAGGCTGTTGAGGGCTGGCGCTTTTGCCTGATGATGTGCCGTCGTTGCTTTGAGAACAGTGTCAGTCATATCAGGCCTCCTTCCCGAACAATCCGGCGGGTCGCACCAGAAGGACGATTGCCATGATAACAAAGATGACGATGCTGGAGGCTTCGGGATAGAAGACCTTGGTCAGACCTTCAGCCAGCCCCAGCACATAGCCGGTGATGATGGCGCCAAGGATCGAACCCATGCCGCCAACCACCACCACGGCAAAAACCACGATAATGATGTTTGACCCCATCAGCGGGCTGACCTGATAGATGGGTGCTGCCAGAATTCCGGCAAAGCCAGCGAGAGCTGCACCCAACGCATAGGTGAAGGTAAGCAGCAGTGGCACATTGATGCCAAAGGCTTTGACCAGTGTCGGGTTTTCAGTTGCGGCACGCAGATAAGCGCCGAGCTTGGTTTTCTCAATCAGCAGCCATGTTCCGATACAGATGACGAGTGACGCCACCACCACCCATGCGCGATAGTTTGGCAGGAACATGAAGCCGAGATTATTGCCGCCTGCAAGTGATGGAGGGACAGCATAAGGCTGACCGGCAGCACCATAATAGTAGCGGAAGGTGCCTTCGATCACGAGCGCTAAGCCAAAAGTGAACAGCAGGCCATAAAGCGGATCAAGATTATAGAGCCTTGAAAGCGCAACACGTTCGATAATAGCGCCGCCCAGACCCACGATCAGTGGAGCGAGAATAAGCGCTGGCCAATAGCCGATGCCAAGGCCGCTTAACAGCAGGTAGCCAACAAATGCGCCGAGCATATATTGCGCGCCATGGGCAAAATTGATGATGCGCAAAAGCCCGAAGATGATGGCAAGGCCCAGGCTCAGCATGGCATAGAAAGACCCGTTGATGAGGCCGACAAGCAACTGCCCGAGAAGCGCTTGCACAGGGATACCGAAGATCATTGTCATTGGTTCAGACCCCCAAGGCTTGTGTAAGTTCTGCCATGCGGGAAGGCAGTTCAGTGGTTGGGAAGTTTTCCGTCACCACACCATGATCCATCAGATAAAAGCGGTCTGCGACCTTGGCGGCAAAGCGGAAGTTCTGCTCAACCAGAAGCACAGTCATGCCGCGCTTCTTGAGCTCGACCAGCACATCGCCGATGCGCTGGATGATGACGGGCGCAAGCCCTTCCGTCGGCTCATCCAGCAGCATTACCTTCACGCCGGTGCGCAGGATACGGGCAATCGCCAGCATCTGCTGTTCACCACCCGAAAGCTTGGTGCCGGGGCTGTTGCGGCGATCATAGAGATTGGGGAAGAGCTCGTAAATCTCGTCGAGTGACATGGCTCCGCTGCCCTTGCCGACAACGGGTGGCAGCAACAGGTTTTCATGCACGTTGAGCGTGGCAAAGATTCCGCGTTCTTCCGGCACAAAGCCAAGGCCAGTGCGGGCAATGCGATGCAGCGGCACACGCAGAATGTCTTTCCCATCAAGCGTGATCGTGCCGGTGCGCTTGCGGATAATGCCCATGATGGCGCGCAGCGTTGTGGTTTTGCCGACGCCGTTGCGGCCTAAAAGCGTGATGGTTTCACCGGGCCAGATATCGAGATCGACGCCGTGCAGCGCATGGCTTTCGCCATACCAGGCATTAAGCCCGCGCACGGAAAGCAAGGGGTGGCCTCTATTCATGTTCGGTTCCCATGTAAGCGGTGCGGACGCGCTCGTCTTGCGCGACGGTGGCATAACTACCCGAAGCAAGGATTTCGCCGCGTTGCAGCACCGTGACGTGATGGGCGATGTCGGCCACCACTTTGAGATTGTGTTCGACCATCAGCACCGCACGATCTTTCGCTACATCGGAGATGAGAGCGGCAATGATGTGCACGTCTTCGTGGCCCATGCCTGCCATTGGCTCATCGAGCAGCAGCACTTTGGGATCGAGCGCCAGTGTGGTGGCGATTTCAAGCGCGCGCTTGCGGCCATAGGAAAGATCGGCCGCCAGCGCATGACGCGCATCGGCCAAACCCACACGCTCCAGCAGATCAATCGCTTTTGCATCAAGCCGATCAAGCATGGATAACGAACGCCAGAATTGTGTTGCCAGACCGCTTGGGCGTTGAAGCGCGACCTTTACGTTTTCCAACACCGTCAGATGCGGGAATGTCGCTGAAATCTGGAACGAGCGGACCAGACCCATCCGCGCTACCTTGGCAGGGTTGGTCTTGGTGATGTTTTCGCCAAGTAGCGTAATCTCGCCGCTCGTCGGCTGGAGGAATTTTGTGAGCAGGTTGAAAACGGTCGTTTTGCCTGCACCATTTGGCCCGATCAGAGCATGAACGCGGGCGTGCTCTACATCCAGATCGACATTCTTCACCGCATGAAAGCCGCCAAAGGACTTGCCCAGCCCACGTGCCGAAAGAACGATCTCCAACGGCTCTGCTTCTCGCAGAGCCGTAGTATTTTGGGTTGCTGTGTTCATCCCACCAGCCTCTTATTGTGTGACCAATGAGCAGCCGCTTTCTTCAGGTTTCATGTAAGCCTGATCGCCGGGGATGGTCGCCAGTACGTTATAGTAGTCCCACGGTGCCTTGCTTTCGTCGGGCTTTTTCACTTCCATGAGATACATGTCATAGATCATACGGCCATTTGGCCCGACCTTGCCATTGCGGGCGAAAACATCATTGACCGGCATTTCATGAAGCTTCTTGGCAACGGCTTCCGTCTCGTCGGTGCCTGCTTCCTTGATGGCTTTGAGATATTGCAGCACGGCGGAATAAGTGCCTGCCTGAATCATATTCGGCATACGGCCAGTGCGGTCGAAGAAGCGCTTGCTGAACTCGCGCGATTCATCGTCGCGATCCCAATAGAAGCCCTCGGTGAGCGTCAGGCCCTGTGCCGCATCAAGGCCCAAGCCATGCACTTCGGCAATGGTGAACAGCAGAGCTGCAAGGCGCTGGCCGCCGGCAACGATGCCAAATTCGGCTGCTTGTTTGATCGCATTGGATGTATCAAGTCCAGCATTGGCGAGGCCAACCACCTTGGCACCGGAAGCCTGTGCCTGCAAGAGGAATGATGAATAGTCTGTCGTGCTCAAAGGATGGCGCACGGAGCCAAGAACTTTACCGCCTTTTGACGTGACGAATTTTGATGTTTGGTCTTCCAACGAATAACCGAAGGCATAATCGGCCGTCAGGAAATACCATGTATCGCCACCCTGTTCGACGAGAGAGCCGCCGGTTCCAACGGCAAGCGCATGGGTGTCATAGGCCCAGTGGAAGCCATAAGGCGAGCATTGCTTGCCTGTGAGTTCCGATGTCGCGGCACCCGTATTGATGGTGATTTTCTTTTTGTCTTTGGAAAGTGCCTGAACGGCGAGGCCGACTGAGGAGCTGGTCAGCTCCATGATTGCATCGACCTGTTCGGTGTCATACCACTGGCGCGCGATGTTGGCGGCGACGTCTGGCTTGTTCTGATGATCGGCTGTGATGATTTCAATTGGCGCATCCAGCACCGTACCGCCAAAATCTTCGGCAGCCATTTTTGCAGCTTCATAAGACCACTTGCCGCCGAAGTCAGCATAAACGCCCGACTGGTCGTTCAGAATGCCGATTTTAACTTTGCCGTCTGATATTTCTGCTGCGGATGAAATCGCGGTTGCGGCAAAAAGTGCAGCCGTCGCCAGTGCAAAAAGTTTCATTCAGTGCTCCTCCCAAAAACTCCATATCCGTCGCAAAAAATCAGACGGAATCCTCCTGTGAAGCAGTCTTTTCAGATCAGAATGCAAACCTCCTCATGGTCATACACTCTTCTGCTTCAGCCCGAACTGTTCCTCCCGTCGGGCTATTTGTCGGAACGGTAGCATTGACAAATGCGTACAAGAATAACAATTTTTGAACATCATCTGTTCGAAATTGTACAGATGATGAAAGGGAGGACGTGGTGCGCCAGTTTGCATGGGATGATCTGCAATATTTTCTGGCTGTTGCGCGCACAGGCCAGCTTTCAGCAGCCGCCCGGCAATTGCGCACCAGCCATGTCACGGTTTTGCGCCGGATCGACCGTCTGGAGCAGTCGCTCGCGACCAAGCTTTTTGAACGTAATCCGCGCGGTTATCTGTTGACGCCAATGGGAGAGCGGTTTGTAGAGCCAGCGGAAGTGATGGAGCGCGAGGCGCTGAAGTTCCAGACAGAAGCGACGGGCAGTTTCTCAGCTCTATCGGGGGTTGTGCGATTGTCTACGCTTGAAGGCTTCGGCAATTTCTTTCTGGCGGATCGCTTGCCAGTGTTAGCGCAATCCTATCCCAGTTTGTCTGTAGAAGTTGTGACGATCCAGCAGATTATGTCGTTGTCAAGGCGTGAGGCGGAACTGTCCATTACGCTTCATATGCCGCGCACCGGGCCTTATCACAGCGAGCGGATCACGCCTTACAGGCTCTTTATCTACGGGCATCGGGATTATCTGAACTGTCACCCGCCAATCAGAGCGCGTGAAGATCTGACACGGCATCCGTTCATTGGTTATATAGATGACATGGTCTTTACGCCCGGCCTTGATTATATGCGTGAGATTTTGCCCGGACAGCGTTGTAATTATCAAAGCTCAAGCATTCACGCTCAGCTTACCGCAACGCTGACAGGCTACGGTCTTTGTGTGCTGCCTTATTTTATTGCGTGTCAGTATCCAGATCTTATGCCTGTGCTGCCTAAAGAACTGCATCTGGAACGCGAATACTGGATGAATTGCCACGTCGATGTGATGGCCGCACCACGTATACGTGTCATTAGTGATTTTATGCTTGGTGCGGTGCGCGAAGCGTCGGCAAATTTTATAGGCGAGAGCCTGCTTTAGAGCGCGTTTCGATCTGATTGAATCAGATCGGCGCTCTAACGATTTGTTTTAACGCGCATCTTATCCCAAAAACGTTTCACACTTTTCGGGATGCGCTCTAATGTTCAGATCAATCCGCCGTTCATTGCGTAAATACAGGTGATAATTAATGCGCTGAAGCCAAAACCAATAATAAATAAATTAAGTGTTCGCAAAGTCCCCTCCCATTGCAACCCGGGCGGTTTATGTGCGACTTGAGTAAAAATGTCTACTCTAAATTGTATTAATCCAAACGAAAGTTGTATTTCCTACATTGCAGCCTGTTCATAAGTGACATCGCGGCGATACCTGTAAATTTTAGAGGTATTCTCCGCATTTAAATGGATTGAATTGACGCCCGGGAAGTTAGGCCCGGCCTTCGTCGAGACGAAAACCCGGCCTGAAGATTCGATAATTGAACACTGTCAGCGCTGCTTCGCCAGTCCTTGTTCGCGCATTTGGCTCAGCGTCATCTTGGGCGAAAGCGCTTCCGGATCGATGCGGATTTCAATCAGACCCGGCTTGCCAGATTGCTCGCACCGCTTGAAGGCTTCCGCAAAATCGGCAGTTTTTTCCACCGTTTCCCCATGCAGGCCATAGGCGCGCGCGAGTGCTGCAAAGTCAGGATTGGCAAGGCCAGTGCCGGAAACGCGACCCGGATAAGTACGTTCCTGATGCATACGGATCGTGCCATACATGCCGTTATTGACGACGATGAAAATCGCATTGGCACCATATTGCGCAGCCGTTGCGAGTTCCTGACCGTTCATCAGGAAGCAGCCGTCGCCAGCAAAGCAGACGACCGTACGTTCTGGCGCGGTGAGTTTTGCTGCCACTGCCGCCGGAACGCCATAGCCCATGGAGCCGTTGGTGGGCGCCAGCTGGCTGCGATAGGTGCGATACTGATAGAAGCGGTGCGGCCACGCCGAATAATTGCCAGCGCCATTGGTGATGATGGCGTCTTCGGCCAAATGTGCGCGCAGCCATTCCATGATCTCGCCCATCTGAACGGCACCGGGAATTGTCGGCGTTTTAAGATTGTCGCGATAGTCGGCATTGGCGCTTTCAGCCCATGCTTTCCACCGAGGACTGGCGATAGGCTCAAGCTTGGAAGCTGCTTTGGGGAAGGCGGCCATACTGGCATTGATCGGGATATCCGCATGATAGACGCGGCCCAGTTCTTCCGCGCCCGGATGGACATGGATGAGCTTCTGCTTTGGAACAGGGATATTGATAAGCTCATAGCCCTGCGTGGTCATTTCACCAAGGCGCGCGCCCACGACCAGCAAAAGGTCCGAGTCTTTAACCCGGGCCGCAAGTTTCGGGCTGATCGATGTTCCCATTTCACCAGCATACAGCGGGTGCTGATTGTCGAACATATCCTGACAGCGGAAGGATGCTGCGACAGGCAGCGACATGTTCTCTGCAAATGTTTGCAGGTCGCGAACCGCTTGCGAATTCCAGCCGCCGCCACCGACGATCATCAGTGGTCGCTCTGCTTTTTCGAGAAGCGCTTTCATGTCCTGTAACTGATCGCTTCCCGGATGCATCTCGACATGCTTGTAAGCCGGTGCATCGCTGACGGTCGCATGTGATGTCAGCATATCTTCGGGAAGGGCGATGACCACAGGACCGGGGCGTCCGTTGACCGCACGATGGAAAGCCTGACTGACCAGTTCCGGGATGCGGGCGGGATCATCGATCTGCACCACCCATTTGGCCATCTGGCCGAACATGCGGCGATAATCAACTTCCTGAAATGCCTCACGTTCCACCTGATCGCTTGCGACCTGCCCGATGAACAGAAGCATCGGTGTGGAATCCTGAAAGGCGGTATGAACGCCGACGGAGGCATTGGTTGCACCGGGGCCGCGCGTGACAAAGCAGATGCCGGGCTTGCCGGTGAGCTTGCCATAGGCTTCCGCCATGTAAGCAGCACCGCCTTCCTGACGGCAGACAATCAAGTCAATCTTGTCGCTTACGTCATGAAAAGCATCCAACGCTGCAAGGTAGCTTTCGCCGGGCACGCAGAAAACGCGGTCGACGCCATGAATGCCAAGTGCATCCACCAGTATCTGACCGCCATTGCGTGTGTTGGAGTTGGTTGTGGATTTGTGCATTTCCCTACTCTCAAAATGTCTCAAAGACTTTGGCGCGTATGCGCTCTATTTCGGAGGCATACGCAGCGCACCATCGAGCCGAATGGTTTCGCCGTTGAGCATGCTGTTTTCGATAATATGCAGCGCGAGTGCCGCATACTCGTCTGGCCGACCCAGACGCGGGGGGAAAGGAACCATCTGGCCCAGCGCATCCTGTGCCGGTTGCGGCAGGCCTTTGAGCATGGGGGTTTCAAAAATACCGGGCGCAATGGCACACACGCGAATGCCAAGCGGCGCTAATTCACGCGCAGCAGGCAGGGTCAGGCCAACGACACCGCCTTTAGACGCTGCATAGGCCGTCTGGCCGATCTGGCCGTCAAAGGCCGCAACCGACGCCGTGTTGATGACAACGCCGCGCTCGCCCGTTGGCAGGGCTTCGCTTTTGGATGTGATATCGGCAAAAAGTCGCAGCAGATTGAATGAGCCAATCAGGTTGATTTCAACAGCGCGACGGAAATCATCAAGCGGCATGACGCTGCCATCGCGTGCCAGCATTTTCTTTGCTGGTGCCACGCCCGCGCAATTGGCCAGAATATGCGGTGATCCGAGCTTTTCGCCGATTGCCTTGAAGGCAGCTTCTGCACTCGCTGCGTCCGATACGTTGCATTGAATGGCGATGCCGCCAATCGCGGCTGCTACCGTATTTGCACCCTCAATGTTGAAGTCGAGGATTGCAACTTTCGCGCCCTTGGCGGCCAGAGCCTGTGCAGTTGCAGCACCAAGACCTGATGCACCACCACTGACGATGGCGATTTTTCCTTCAATATCCATTTGTTCCCCCGCTTAAAGCGCTTCCAGTGCAATGGCCGTTGCCTCGCCGCCACCGATGCAGACAGAAGCCATTCCACGCTTAAGGTCGTTCTGCTTCATGGCATGAAGCAGCGTGACGATGATGCGTGCGCCAGAGCAGCCAATCGGATGGCCCATAGCACAGGCACCGCCATGGATATTCACCTTGTCGGCGGGGAGGTCGAGTTCCTGCATTGCAGCCATAACAACAACGGCGAAAGCTTCATTGATTTCAAACAAATCAATGTCGCGGACATTCCAGCCGGTTTTGTCGAAGAGTTTCCGCATTGCAAAAATCGGGGCCGTAGTGAAAAGGGCAGGCTGTTGTGCATGGCTTGCGTGACCGCGAATAATGGCAAGCGGTTCTATGCCAAGCTTTTCAGCTTTGGACAGGCGCATCAGGGTAAGCGATGCCGCACCATCTGAAATTGATGAGGAATTGGCAGCAGTGATTGTGCCGCCTTCGCGGAAGGCTGGCTTGAGATTTGGTATTTTTTCAGGTTTCGCGCGGGTTGGCTGCTCGTCGCGGTCAAGCTCTGCAACGGAAACCAGTTCGTTTGCGAAAGAACCAGCTTCAGTGGCTTTGAGTGAACGCGAAAGTGAGCGGAGGGCAAATTCGTCCTGTTGCTGACGCGTTAACTGATAGTGATCGGCGGTTTCTTCCGCGAATGTTCCCATGGCGCGGCCTTTGTCATAGGCGTCTTCAAGGCCATCAAGAAACATGTGGTCGTAGATTTTGCCGTGGCCCATGCGATAGCCGCCACGCGCTTTTTCGAGCAAATAGGGCGCATTGGTCATGCTTTCCATGCCGCCTGCAACCACAATGTCCGCACTGCCTGCGCAAATGAGATCGGTGCCCAGCATGACGGTTTTCATGCCCGATCCGCACACCTTGTTGATGGTCGAGCAGGGTGTATGTTGAGAAAGGCCAGCATGAATTGCGGCCTGACGTCCGGGTGCCTGTCCCAGCCCTGCAGGCAATACACAGCCCATAAGCACTTCGTCGATTTGATCAGGGCTAAGCTTGGCCCTGTGGACCGCTTCCTTGATTGTGACAGCGCCCAGTGCTGTTGCACTCTCCCCCTTGAGCGCGCCTTGAAAACTTCCGATCGGTGTTCGTACCGCACTGGCGATAACGATCGGATCTTTTGTTTCCGACATTTGTTTCCTCCTCACAAACGCATTAGAGATAACAACATAGCGGGGGCCGTGAAAACAGCCTAAATATCATGAGTAACTCTCATGAGTTCATGTCGTGGAGGTATGGATAAAATGCGTGAGACAAATTCAGGCAAAATCCGTGTGGGTATTGGCGGCTGGGCTTTTGAGGAGTGGGACGAGAGTTTCTATCCGGAAAAGCTCTCCAAAAAACGCCAGCTCGAATATGCTTCGAGCAAGCTCACCTCCATCGAAATCAACAGCACCTATTATGGCGCGCAAAAGCCTGCGACTTTTGCCAAATGGCATGACGAAACGCCGGATGACTTCGTTTTTTCGCTCAAAGCACCGCGCTTTTCGACCAACAAACGTGTTTTGGCTGAAGCAGGCGAGAGTATCGAGAAATTCGTGACCGGCGGTCTTCTTGAGCTGAAAAACAAGCTCGGCGTTATCAACTGGCAGTTCATGGGCACGAAAAAATTCGATCCAGTCGACTTTGAAGCTTTTCTCAAGCTTTTGCCAAAACGTGTCGATGGGCGCGATCTGCGTCATGCTGTTGAAGTGCGTCACGATAGTTTCAACTCACCGGATTTCATCGCGTTGTTGCGGGAATATGGCGTTGCGGTGGTGATTGCGGGCGACAGCAAATTCGTTGAAATTGCCGACATGACGGCTCCGTTTGCTTATCTGCGTATCATGGGCACACAGGAAGACAAGAAGCTCGGTTACAGTGAGGGCGAGCTTAACCATTGGGCAGAGCGGGCGAAAGCGATAGCGTCGGGCCATGATGTGCCGGACAGTCTCAAAACCGTCACCCCGCCGCTCCCTGATAATGTCGCTCGTGATGTTTATCTTTATGTCATCAGCGGCCATAAGGCGCACAATCCACACGCTGCGATGGCCTTGATTGATCGTTTGAAATGATGGCTCTTACCAAACATTGAATTATGTGAGTCCTGAGTCGATCATGTCCAAGTTTGATACGTCTGCCCTTGAAGCCTTTGTGCGTCATATTCCACAAAATTACAAAGGTCCGGGCGGCGTTGTTGCCGTCGTGAAGGACGGCGAGGTTGTGTTGCAACACGCCTGGGGTTTTGCGGATCTTCGCACACGAACGCCCATGACGCTCGATACGCGGATGCCGATCTGTTCGGTCAGCAAGCAGTTTACCTGTGCTGTGCTGCTTGACGCGGTTGGAGAACCGGAGTTGCTTGATGATGCGCTTGAAGCCTATCTCGACAAGTTTGAAGATGAGCGTCCCGCCGTTCGCGATCTTTGCAACAACCAGTCTGGCCTGCGCGATTATTGGGCGTTGAGCGTTCTGTGCGGTGCTGATCCGGAAGGGGTGTTTCTGCCTGCACAGGCTCAAAGTCTGCTGCGCCGTCTCAAGACTACGCATTTTGAACCGGGCTCGCATTACTCTTATTGCAACGGCAATTTCCGCATTTTGGCCGACCTCATCGAAGCCCATACCGGGCGCACGCTGGTCGATCTTCTGTCTGAGCGGATATTTGCGCCCGCTGGCATGAAGCGTGCAGAGCTTATTCCCGACACGGCGCTGTTTGACGAATGTACGGGTTATGAAGGCGATACGGTTCGGGGCTTTCTGCCTGCAACCAATCGCATTCAATGGATGGGTGATGCAGGCATCTGCGCATCACTCAATGACATGATTGCTTGGGAG
Source organism: Brucella pseudogrignonensis (assembly GCF_032190615.1). NCBI lineage: Bacteria > Pseudomonadati > Pseudomonadota > Alphaproteobacteria > Hyphomicrobiales > Brucellaceae > Brucella > Brucella pseudogrignonensis. Next base: position 716,008 of record NZ_JAVLAT010000001.1, on the reverse strand, counting down.
CAGTTCATCGATGCAACGCGTGACGATGAGGGCGGGCTTTATCGTCGGTTGAGCGGGCCGCAAACTTTCAAAGACGGTGTCGCCGCGTCTTATGGTTTTGGTCTCAATCTTCACGAAACAGGCGGTAAGCGTCTGACTGGTCATGGTGGTGCATTGCGCGGCTGGCGCTGCCAGCGCTGGCATTGCGCGGATGAACGCCTCTCCACAATTGCCATGTTCAATTTTGAAGGCGGTGCTTCAGAGGTTGCCTTCAAACTGATGAATATTGCTCTGGGTGTATCGTCATCTGAAGTGTCGCGGGTGGAGGCTGATTCAGCATGGTTCGGCTCATGGCTGGATGATGAAACCGGGCTTGTACTGAGCCTTGAAGATGCTGGCCACGGTCGCATGAAAGCACGTTTTGGCACCAGTCCGGAAATGATGGATGTGGTAAGTGCAAATGAAGCACGTTCAGCCGTGACAACGATCCGTCGCGATGGCGAGACAATCGAACTTGTGCGGGCCTCTGAAAATCTGCGCTTGAGCATGAAGCGTGTCAAAGGCGAAGCCAAACACGACATTATTGGCCGCTATCATAGTGATGAACTCGATGCCGATCTGTTGCTCGTTTCCGAAGGTGGCGCGATTTATGGCGCGTTTGAAGGTTTCCTTGGCAAGAGCGACATGTACCCGCTTTATAGTGTCGGGTCTGATGTCTGGCTGCTGCCTGTTCAGCGTTCGATGGATGCACCATCGCCCGGCGAGTGGAAGCTTGTTTTCCGACGCGACGACAAAGGTGAAATTACAGGTTTGAGCGTCGGCTGCTGGCTTGCGCGCGGTGTTGAATACAGGAGAGTTCAGCCATGAGCGAACTGAAAGTCAGAACCCGCGAAACCGGAGCGGTCGCGGAAATGCCGCATGGCAAACTGCCGACGATCACCACGCCGACAGGCGGTACGGTAGAGATTGTCACCAGTGTCAGCCAGCCGGGTTTTAATCCGCTCGATCTGATTTATGCATCGGTTGCTGCCTGTATGGCGCTAAGCGCGCGCATTGCTGCGACCAAGCTCGATTTACGTGAAAAGCTTAACGATGTTCGGGTGGAAGTAAAAGGCGATAAGGCCCATGAAGGCCCGTCACGCATCGAACGATTCGATATAACATTCCATTTCGACGGTGATCTCACCGAAGATGAAAAGCATCATCTTGCGGAAATGGCTGAGGAAATCTGCACCGTCAGCAATACGCTGCGTGGTGATCCGCAGTTTGACCTCAAAGTATCTTAAGCGTGATCATATCTCTTCACGGATGCGTTCGACGCCAAATGTGATGACGCTTTCCATCGCAGCGCGTGCTTTCTGACGGTCGCGCGATGCTATTGCGTGGGCGATGCGCAAGTGATTGGCTGCGCATTCGGCAATACCTTCTGGCGAGCTTGCGGGCGAAGAGAGCTGAAATGAAATTGCAAGTGCTGCTTCAATCAGACTGCTGACCGAACGCATGAACGGGTTGCCCGACATGCGGGCAATCGCAAGATGAAACTCCAGATCGACCTTGGCAATGGATTCTGGTGTATGCTTGGGATCGTCAAATTTTGCGGCCAGCGCGTAAAGTTCAACGAGTTCTTCGCTGGTTGCGTTTTTTGCAGCCGCCGCCGCCGCCGCTGGTTCCAGCGCCATACGCATTTCGGCGAGGTGATCGACGAAGACTTCATCGAAGCCTGCTTCAAAGCGCCATGTCAGTACATCAGGATCGAAGAAGTTCCAGGAACTGCTGCCCAAAACACGCGTACCGACCTTGGCCTTGGCCTCAATGAGGCGTTTTGCGCCAAGCGTTTTCATCGCCTCACGCAGAACAGTACGGGAAACGCCAAAGCGCAACGACAATTCGTTATCGCCCGGAAGTATCGAGCCTTCGGGAATTGTGCCCGCGACAATGCCGCGGCCCAGTTCGCCCACGACAACTGCGTGGCTGTTATGGCGCTTGCGTCCGGTTATGGCCGTTTCCAGTAATCCCAATTCAGGCCTCCTTCATGCGTTGACGCGCGAGTCTTATATCGGAAAACCATACAAGTCCTCGCTGTAGCGCAATAAACAAGAACAGCAAGATACCAATCGCTATTTTTGTCCACCAGGAAGACAGTGTTCCATCGAAAACAATATAGGTCTGTATGAGGCCTTGTATGAGAATACCGACAAATGTCCCTGCCACCAGGCCGGCACCGCCGGTGAGTAGTGTGCCCCCAATGACGACCGACGCAATTGCGTCAAGCTCAACACCCACAGTTGCCAGCGAATAGCCCGATGATGTGTAGAGCGTATAGACGATGCCTGCGAGGCCGGAAAGCACGCCCGACATGGTATAGATGCCAATTGTGGTCCGACCAATCGGAACGCCCATCAGCTCTGCCGATTGCGCGTTGCCGCCAAGCGCATAGATATTGGCACCAAAACGTGTGCGATGCGCAATGATGCCGCCGATTATGAAAACTGCCAGCATGAGCATGGCAACAAAGGTTAATCTGCCGCCGCCCGGGAGCCTGAAGTAAAAGCCTTGTAAGGTTTCGATGAACGGATGCGAAATCGGCACAGATTGCGTCGAGATCAGAAATGCTGCTCCGCGTGCCAGAAACATGCCAGCGAGTGTCGCTACAAAAGGCGGGATGCCGAGATAATGGATCATCATCCCCATCCACGCACCAAATAGCGCTGCGATCACCAGCACGAGGCCGAAAGCAATCAGCGGATGCACGCCGAGCTGTCCGACGAGCACGGCCACAAAAACGCTGGTAAAGGCGATGACGGATCCAACCGAAAGGTCTATGCCGCCGGAGATGATCACAAAGGTCATGCCAACGGCTGCAATGCCAAGGAAGGCATTATCGGTCAGAAGGTTGCCGATCACCCGCGTTGAAAGCATGTTCGGGAACTGGATGACGCAGATCGCATAGGCAAGCAGGAAAATTGCGACTGTTGTGACGAAAGGCAGATTGCGAAGCACTCTCATTGCCGTGCTCCTTGGTGCGTTGGCTTTGCGGCACTGTTTTTACGTTCAGCACGCAGGAAGGTGAAGAAGCTGACGATTGCCGGCGACTGGAATGTCAGCACGATGACGATAATGCCTGCCTTGATGATGAGGTTAAATTCCGGCGGAAACCCAGCCATCAGGATGCCGGTATTGATCGCCTGGATGATTAGCGCGCCAAGCAACGACGCCATGATCGAGAAACGCCCGCCATTCAACGATGTGCCACCAATGACGACAGCCAGAATGGCATCGAGTTCAAGCCAGAGACCGGCGTTGTTGGCATCTGCACCGCGAATATCAGCGGTTGCGATCAGCCCGGCAAGCGCTGCACAAAGGCCAGAAGCTGCATAGACACTAAACAGGAGAAAGCGCGCTTTAACCCCTGCCAGCATGGCGGCACGGCGGTTAATGCCTGTGGCTTCAATCAGGAAACCAAGCGCTGTCGAGCGCACCGCAAATCCGATTGCCAGCCCTGCACATACCCAGATTAAAACAGGGATAGGCACGCCGAGGAACGAGCCGGAACCGAGTGCTGCAAAGGAATCATTGTTGAAGGTCAGGATTGCGCCTTCGGTGATAAGCTGTGCGATGCCCCGCCCCGCCACCATCAATATCAGCGTTGCAATGATCGGCTGAATGTCAAAGACGGCGACAAGAAAGCCGTTCCACAATCCGCAAACGAGTCCGACGCCGAGGGCGACGGGTATGACAATCGCCAGCGGATAGCCTGCAACGATGAGTGATGCAGCTGTTGCGCCGCTGATTGCCATGACCGCGCCGACCGAGAGATCAATGCCGCGGGTGGCGATCACCAATGTCATGCCGACTGCCAGAATGGCGACAGGTGCAGCACGCACCAGAATATCGATTAGGCTTCCGTAGAGGCGTCCGTTCTGAAAAGAAATACCGAGAAAACCTGGCGCGATGATGGTGTTTGCCGCGAGAATAAGTGCGAGTGCTGCCAGTTGTGGGCTTAGTCTTTTCAGTTTTCTGGTCATGCGCGCAATCATGCTGCCGCTTCCTTATCGCTTCCGGTCTCAGCAATCGCACGCACGATATTGTCGGCGGTGATTTCTTCGCCTTTGAGTTCTGCCACATGGCGACGGTCGGAGAGCACCACCACGCGGTTTGCCACGGCTGCAAGCTCCTCGAATTCGGAGGAAATGATGACAAGAGACATGCCTTCGGTGCAGAGTTCGCCGATGAGCTTGAGAATTTCGGCATGGGCACCAATATCGATGCCACGCGTTGGCTCATCCAAAATCAGCAGGCGAGGATCGGTGGCGAGCCAACGCGCCAGAATGGCCTTTTGCTGGTTGCCGCCCGACAGAAATTTGATCGGTTTGTCCGGATCAGGCGGGCGTATATCCAATGCTTTGATATAACGCTGGGCGAGGGCAGCCTTTTCGCGTGACGAGATCGGTTTTGACCAGCCACGCTTGGCTTGAACGGCGAGCGCGATATTCTCGGCCACCGAAAAATCGCCGATGATCCCATCGGTCTTGCGCTCTTCAGGACAAAAGGCAAAGCGTTCGGAAATGGCTGCGACCGGTGAGGGCAGCTTTGTATCTTTGCCGTCAACACTAAGCGTGCCACTGTCTGCCTGATCGACGCCGAACATAAGCAAAGCAGTCTCTGTACGACCAGAACCGAGCAGTCCGGCAATGCCAACGGCTTCGCCGGGCTTGATCGCGAGATCAAAGGGGGCCACGCTTCCTTTTTTGCCAAAGCCAGTGAAGTGGATGGGCGCGGAATAGCTGTCGCCGACTTCCTCAGTTAGCTGACGGCGGACAGTCTCCTGCAACTGATGCCCAAGCATCATGGAAATCAAATCGGTGCGAGGCAGTTCCGACAGATCGCGGCTGCCCACCAGACGACCGTTGCGCAGCACAGTTGCGCAATCAGCGATATCATAGACCTGATCCAGAAAATGCGTGATGATGATGATGCCAAGACCCTCGGCCTTCAAATGGCGCAAGACGCCAAACAGCATCTCGACTTCATGCGCATCAAGACTGGCCGTTGGCTCATCCAACACCAGAACTTTGCCTGAAACATCGACAGCGCGGGCGATTGCGATGATCTGGCGGATGGCGACAGAATAAGCCGACAAAGGTGCACCGACATCAATCGTGAGGCCGTATCGGGCGAGCAGGGTGGCTGCATCTTTTTCCATGCGGCGACGGTCAATGAAGCCGAGGCGTCGCGGCTGGCGACCAAGAAACAGATTTTCGGCGACTGTCAGATTTTCAAGAAGATTGACCTCCTGATAGACGGTTCCAATGCCCAGCGTTTGCGCTTGCATTACAGAGGCGGGCGCGATGCGCTGGCCTTCAAGCAAAACAGAGCCATCAAAGCCGTGATAGGCGCCGGTCAAAATTTTGATGAGCGTTGATTTTCCTGCGCCGTTTTCGCCAAGGAGCGCGTGAATTTCACCGCGATTGAGCGCGAAATCGACGTGATCGAGTGCAGTCACACCAAGAAAAGATTTGGTAATTGAGCGCGCTTCAAGAAGCGGCGTTGCTGGCGTTTCGCGCACAGCGATGTCGGGGCGAGCCATGGCAGTCTTCCGTTTGCGAATTTCAAAACCAGAGCGTGTTGCATGTAATGCACCACTGCACTTGCTCTGTTTCTATTTCACGCATGTCGCGAAAAGCCGTTTCCCACTCTTTCGCGACGCAAGCAGCGCCGGGCCGCAGTCGATGCGGCCCGAAACCATGAAATTCAATCCGAAGATCAGTAGCCGAGGCCCTTCTTGGCTTCGTAAACAGCCTTCGGGTCATCAGCTTGTGTGTAAAGCTTGGATTCGGTCTGGATCCACTTTGGTGGAACCGTGCCTTTTTCCTTGAACGCTTCGATGACGTCGAAAGCAGGACCTGCCATGTTTGGTGTCAGTTCCACCGTCGCATTGGCTTCACCATTGGCCATCGCCTGGAAAATATCAGGAACGGCATCAATCGAGACGACCTTGATGTCGGTGCCGGGCTTCAAGCCAGCTTCCTTGATGGCCTGAATGGCGCCAACTGCCATGTCGTCATTGTGCGCATAAACGGCGCAGATGTCCTTGCCGCCATTTTCGGCTTTGATGAAGCTTTCCATGACTTCTTTACCCTTGGTGCGGGTGAAGTCGCCGGTCTGCGAGCGGGAAATCTTGATGTTGTCGTGGCCTGCAAGCGCTTCTTCAAAGCCCTTCTTGCGGTTGATCGCCGGTGAAGAACCGGTGGTGCCCTGAAGTTCGACAACCGAGCAAGGCTTGTCGCCCACTTCCTTGACCAGCCAGTCGCCCGCAACCTTGCCTTCATGGACCTGATCAGAGGTAACAGCGGTGAGATAGAGGTCTTCCGGTGCATCGATCTGGCGGTCGAGAAGCACGACAGGAATTTCTGCTTCCTTGGCTTCCTTCAGAACCGCATCCCAACCCGTTGCAACAACCGGCGCAATCAGGATCGCGTCAACGCCCTGCGCAATAAAACCGCGAACGGCTTTGATCTGGTTTTCCTGCTTCTGCTGCGCGTCGGCAAATTTGAGTGCGTGGCCGCGCTTCTCAGCTTCCTGTTTTGTCACGCTTGTTTCGGCGGCGCGCCAGCCCGATTCGGAACCGATCTGCGAGAAGCCGACCGTAAGTGAAGCGGCGGACGCGCTTGAGATCAGAGCGAATGAAAATGCGGCCGTCAGAGCCGTCAGACTGCGTTTCATAATGGATCCTCCCAAAGAAAAGGCCCTCCCGGCCTTCTCGTTTATGAAGCATATAATATTACTTTATGGCAAGCGTCTTTGTCGTTTTTACTTTGGAATAGGGGTGCGACAAACGTGCATAATCGTAAATTATATAATTAAAACATGGTTTTATATTCGTGTTGCCTGATGTGGGCGTTAGAGGGTGGTGTATGGGGCATTTCCCTTGCTTGACAAGTATGCGTTTGACAAAATAGTCATATTAATAAGAAGGAGCCGCACTTTCGCACATGGGTGCTCTGAGCGGTTGGATAGAATGTTCCGCGATAGTTTTGCGGAAAATGGGAGGTTCAATGTTACGTCTGGTACAGTTCCGCGATGCAAGCGGAGAAACGCGTGTGGCCGCTTGCGATGATGAAGGTGCTGCACATGTCGTCAATGGCGTAACGACGACCTATGAACTGGCATGGGCTGCAATTTCTGCCGGCATCAGTCTGAGCGAACACGTTGAACGCAATGGCAAGGGCGAAGCAGTTGATATTGATGCAGCGCTCTCAGATGGCCGCGTTGGTCTGCCCATTACCCATGAAGATCCAGCACATCTGATCGTTGCAGGTACGGGCCTCACACATCTTGGATCTGCCGATGGTCGTGACAAGATGCACAAGGCAGCGCAGGCGGCTGAAAAGCCGACCGACTCCATGCGTATGTTCCTGATGGGTGTTGAAGGGGGTAAGCCGAAGCCCGGTGAAACCGGCGTGCAGCCGGAATGGTTCTATAAGGGCGATGGTTCGGCGCTGGTTGAAACGGGCGGTGAGTTGGTCTCGCCAGCTTTTGCCGAAGATGGTGGTGAAGAACCGGAACTGGCGGGCATCTATCTGATCGGCCCGGACGGTACGCCGTTCCGCCTTGGATTCTGCCTTGCCAATGAATTTTCCGATCATGTGACGGAAAAGCAGAATTATCTCTGGCTCGCGCATTCCAAGCTGCGTCAGGCGTCGCTGGGGCCTGAGCTTTATGTCGGTGATCTGCCGGATCACGTTGAAGGTGTTTCGCGCATTAAGCGCGGGGATCAGGTGATCTTTGAAAAGCCGTTCCTGTCGGGCGAAGCGAACATGTCGCACACGATTGCCAATCTGGAGCATCATCATTTCAAGTATGAACTGTTCCGTCGCCCGGGAGACATTCATGTGCATTTCTTTGGCACGGCGACACTGTCCTTCTCAGAAGGTGTGAAGACGGAAAATGGCGACCAGTTCGAAATTTCGGCAAAGCCTTTCCGTTATCCGCTGGTCAATAAATTGGCGCAGGCGAAAGCCGAAGACATTGTTGTGAAGGCGCTCTGAAATGGCGACCGCATCCAATATCAATCTGGCAATTGTTGGTCTTGGCAAAATTGCTCGTGACCAGCATCTGCCGTCGATTGAAGCTGTTGATGGTATTGAACTTAAAGCCATTGCCAGCCGCAATGCAGGCCTTGATGGTTTGCCATCCTTTCATGACATCGATCAATTGCTTGAAAGCGACATTGCCATTGACGCAGTATCGCTTTGCACGCCGCCGCAGGGTCGGTTCCAGCAAGCCTATGCAGCGCTCAGCGCTGTCAAGCATGTGATGCTGGAAAAGCCTCCGGGTGCAACGATTTCGGAAGTGCAGGCGCTGACGCGTTTTGCTGAAAAGCAGGGCGTTACGCTTTATGCAACCTGGCATTCACGCGAAGCTGCAGCCGTTGAGCCTGCACGCGAATTTCTGAAAGATGCTGCAATTCATTCTGTTGCGGTGTCGTGGAAGGAAGATGTGCGGCATTGGCACCCCGGCCAGCAATGGATCTGGGAGCCGGGTGGTCTTGGTGTGTTTGATCCGGGCATTAATGCGCTGTCGATTGTCACGCATATTTTGCCGGAACGGTTTTTTCTGACGAAGTCCGATCTTTATTTTCCTGAAAATCGCGCGGCACCGATTGCAGCTGATCTTGCGTTTGAAACGGAAAGTGGTGTGCCAGTTTCCTTTGAACTCGACTGGCGTCAGACGGGTCCGCAGACATGGGATATTCGTGTTGAGACCGACAAGGGAACGCTGCTGTTGAGCCATGGCGGTAGCCGTCTGACCATCGCAGGCAGCGAGAAAATGGCCGAGCCGGATCGTGAATATCAGCGCCTTTACCAGAATTTCGTGAAGCTGGTTGGTGCGGGGCAGAGCGATGTTGACCTCGCGCCGCTGACGCATGTTGCAGACGCTTTCCTTCTGGGACAGCGCCATATCGTTGAAGTTTTTGAAGATTAGGAATTGGGGCCGCACTGCGGTCTCTTACCCACGCAGGACAGTGAAATGAATAAGCCCGTCGATCCGAAAGCACCACGATTCCGTTCCCGCGCATGGTTCGATAATCCGGACAATGTGGACATGACGGCGCTCTATCTTGAGCGCTACATGAATTATGGTCTCAGTCAGGAAGAGTTGCAATCGGGGCGACCGATCATCGGCATTGCGCAGACGGGTTCGGACCTTTCGCCATGCAACCGTCATCATCTGGAGCTCGCCAATCGCGTGCGTGAGGGTGTGCGTGAAGCGGGCGGTATCGTGATCGAGTTTCCGGTTCATCCTATTCAGGAAACCGGCAAACGTCCGACTGCGGGCCTTGATCGTAACCTTGCTTATCTCGGCCTTGTTGAAGTGCTTTATGGCTATCCGCTGGATGGCGTTGTGCTGACCATTGGTTGCGACAAGACCACGCCTGCCTGTCTGATGGCAGCTGCGACTGTCAATATTCCAGCGATTGCGCTCTCGGTTGGTCCGATGCTCAATGGCTGGTTCCGGGGCGAACGCACGGGTTCGGGCACCATCGTCTGGAAGGCGCGTGAGCTGCTTGCCAAGGGCGAGATCGATTATGCGGGCTTTATCAAGCTGGTTGCCTCGTCTGCGCCATCGACTGGCTATTGCAACACGATGGGTACGGCAACGACCATGAACTCGCTTGCCGAAGCGCTTGGTATGCAGTTGCCGGGTTCGGCTGCAATTCCCGCGCCTTATCGTGATCGTCAGGAAGTGGCCTATCTGACTGGTCGTCGTATTGTCGAAATGGTTTATGAAGATTTGAAGCCAACAGACATCATGACCAAGGAGGCGTTCATCAATGCAATTCGCGTCAATTCCGCGATTGGCGGCTCGACCAATGCGCCGATTCATCTCAATGCGCTTGCGCGTCATGTTGGCGTTGATCTGACGATTGACGACTGGCAGAAATATGGTGAGGATATTCCGCTGCTGGTCAATCTCCAGCCAGCGGGTGAATATCTTGGCGAAGATTATTACCATGCGGGCGGTGTGCCAGCGGTCGTTAATCAGCTGATGGGGCAGGGCCTCATTCATGAGGACGCGCTGACTGTTAACGGCAAGACCATCGGTGAAAACTGCAAAAATGCCACGATTGAAGACAGCAATGTCATCAAGACCTATGATCAGCCATTGAAGAGCCATGCTGGTTTCCGCGTGCTGCGCGGCAATCTGTTCTCGTCGGCGATCATGAAACTGAGCGTTATCTCGGAAGAATTCCGCAATCGCTATCTGAGCGACGCAAAAGACCCGAATGCTTTTGAAGGCAAGGCAATCGTTTTTGATGGCCCGGAAGATTATCATCACCGGATTGATGATCCGTCGCTGGAGATTGATGAGCACTCTGTACTGTTCATGCGCGGTGCTGGCCCAATCGGCTATCCGGGTGCGGCGGAAGTTGTGAATATGCGTGCGCCGGATTATCTTCTCAAGAAGGGCATCAGTTCGCTTCCTTGCATCGGCGATGGCCGTCAGTCGGGTACTTCCGGTTCGCCTTCGATCCTCAACGCGTCGCCGGAAGCAGCTGCTGGCGGTGGTCTGGCATTACTGAAAATGGGCGATCGGGTGCGCATCGATCTTGGTCGCGGCACAGCCGATATTCTGATTTCCGATGAAGAACTGGCAGAGCGCCGCAAGGCTCTTGAGGCTGCTGGCGGTTATAAATATCCTGAAAGCCAGACGCCTTGGCAGGAAATCCAGCGCGCGGTCGTCGGACAGATGGAAACCGGTGCGGTTCTTGAAAATGCGGTTAAGTATCAGGACATTGCGCACACGCGCGGTCTGCCGCGAGACAACCACTAAATGTCTGGTGCGAAAACACCATTTGCGGCAGTGGCGGATTGGGGGACCACCCGGTTCCGCCTCTGGACGCTGGATGTTGATGGTCATGTCCTCAGGGAAAGCCGCGGTGACGACGGGTTGATCTCGGCAAAAGAAAAGGGCTTTGAGACGCTGCTCGAACGGCATCTTGCATCCGTCGATGCGCCGGATGATCTGCCGGTCGTGATCTGCGGTATGGCAGGTTCGCGGACTGGCTGGGTCGAAGCGCCTTATATGAGCCTGCCAGCCGGGTTGGAAGGTATTGTTGCTGCTGCGGTTCGCGTGCCTGCAAAGCGCCCTGTCATCATGCTGCCGGGTGTTGCCCGCCGCAGCGAAGATGCGCCGGATGTGATGCGCGGTGAAGAAACCAAGCTGCTTGGTCTGGTGCATCGCGGCACGCGCGATGCCGTGGTGGTGATGCCCGGTACACATGCGAAATGGGTGCATATCGCAGACGGCAAGCTTAATGATTATCGCTCTTTCATGACAGGTGAATTGTTTGCTCTGCTCAAAGAGAGGTCGGTTCTGGCTGGTGCGCTTGAAGGAGCAGGGCCGGTTGATCCAGCGAGTGCAGCCTTTAAGGTTGGTGTTAAAACTTCGCTTGAGACACCTGAGCTTATCGCCAATGCGCTCTTTACGGTGCGCGCTGGCTGGCTGGTGCATGACTTTAAGCCGACAGATCAGCTTGCACGTCTGTCGGGTCTGCTGATCGGGCTGGAAGTTGCTGGTGGCCGCACATTGTTTGGAAAACCAAGCGAGGTCCTGCTGCTTTCCGACGGCATGATGGGTGGGCTTTATGCGTCCGCGCTTGAGATTGCGGGTGTGAAAGTAAAACGTATCGAAGCCGATGAGTTGGTGCGCGATGGGCTGTTTATGGCGGCAAAACACGCATTTGCGGGAGGCGCACAATGAGCGAACGTATCGCATGGCCGAAGCTTCGCTATCCATTGGTAGCTATCCTGCGTGGTATTCGGCCAGAAGAAACGGAAGCGATTGTTTCCACGCTGATCGAGGTGGGTTTTGAGGCAATTGAAATTCCGCTCAATTCGCCGGATCCCTTCGTATCCATTGAAAAGGCTGCGAAACTCGCGCCTGCTCATGTGCTGATTGGGGCAGGAACGGTTCTTTCGGTTGAGAATGTGGATCGGTTGAACGATGTTGGCGGCAGGCTTCTGGTCAGCCCGAATGTCGAGCCTGATGTTATTCGCCGTGCAGCGCATCATGGCATGGTGACAATGCCGGGTGTGTTCACACCGACCGAAGCTTTTGCCGCTATTCATGCAGGTGCATCGGCGCTCAAGTTTTTCCCGGCAAATGTGCTGGGTGCCGAAGGTATCAAGGCGATCTGCGCTGTGTTGCCGAAGGATATTCCGGTGGGTGCCGTGGGTGGTGTCTCGGAGAATGATTTTGCAACCTATCGGGCAGCGGGAGTGAGCTGCTTCGGGCTTGGTTCCAGTCTTTACAAGGCTGGTTTGACGGTTGCCGATGTGCGTGAACGCGCACAGCGTGCAGTTGAGGCTTGGAACAAGATCGCGGGCTGAGAGAGCCTGGATCTTGTTTGAAAAAGTATTCCGCAGGTTCAGGCTCAGGATGTTCTGGGCATGGGGCGGGGGCGGAAGTTTTGGGAGAATGGCAGTCTCAATGAGACAGCCCAATTACGGGAGTGAGATAATGGCAGGCATAAAATCATTCACACTGGCAGCAGCGCTTGCTGCCTTTGCATTTACGGGCTTTGCACATGCTGATGACAAGGGCCTCGTTGGCGTTGCAATGCCGACCAAGTCGTCCGCACGCTGGATTGCCGATGGCGACAACATGGTAAAGGTGCTCCAGGAACGCGGTTACAAAACTGATCTTCAATATGCTGAAGATGACGTTCCAAACCAGCTGGCTCAGATCGAAAATATGGTCACTAAGGGCGCCAAGGTTCTGGTTGTGGCATCGATCGACGGCACCACATTGTCCGATGTTCTGGCCAAGGCCAATGACGCAGGCATCAAGGTTATCGCTTATGACCGCCTGATCCGCGACACACCAAACGTCTCTTATTACGCGACCTTCGATAATTTCCAGGTTGGCGTTTTGCAGGCACAGTCGATTGAAAAAGCACTGGATCTCAAGAACAAGGAAGGTCCGTTCTATATCGAGTTGTTCGGCGGTTCGCCTGACGATAACAATGCCTATTTCTTCTATAATGGTGCAATGTCGGTTCTCCAGCCATACATCGACAGCGGCAAGCTTATCGTTGGTAGTGGCCAGACCGGCATGGACAAGGTAGCGACACTCCGCTGGGACGGTGCCACGGCTCAGGCGCGCATGGACTCGATCCTCTCAGCCTTCTATTCCGACAAGAAGCTGGATGCTGTGCTGTCACCATATGACGGTATTTCCATTGGCATTCTGTCCTCACTCAAGGGTGTTGGCTATGGCAGCGGCGACATGCCAATGCCTGCGGTTTCCGGTCAGGACGCCGAAGTGCCTTCTGTCAAATCGATCCTTGCTGGTGAGCAGAATTCCACCATCTTCAAAGACACCCGCGAACTCGCCAAGGTCACCGTTGATATGGTTGACGCCGTGATGAGTGGTAAAGAGCCAGAAGTGAACGACACCAAGACCTATGACAATGGCGTCAAGGTTGTGCCGTCCTATCTGCTTAAGCCTGTCATCGTAGACAAGTCGAACTGGAAGGAAGTTCTGGTCGATAGCGGTTACTACAAAGAAGACCAAATCAAGTAATTTTGTGTCTGGACGCGCCATTTTGTGGCGCGTCCATAATGCCTGCTTCCTTGTCATGATCCCCGCCGCCCAGTTTTCGAACTGGGTTAGGCCGAAAGATTGACAGCGTTGTCTTTTTTGAGTGCGCAGCTTCTCATAAATTGACGACAGAGCAGGTTTGTCATGGGAGCGAGCGAATGAGTTTAGCCAATCCTGTTGAACGTGAGACAGGCAGCGAAGGCCCACATGTGAGTGGTCCGCCGCTGCTTGAAATGCGCGGTATCAGCAAATCCTTCGGCGTTGTGAAGGCTCTGAGTGACGTCAATTTCACGGTGATGCCGGGCGAAATCCACGCCTTTGTCGGTGAAAATGGCGCGGGAAAATCCACGCTGATGAAAGTGCTGTCTGGGGTTTATCCCTCTGGCAGTTATGACGGCTCGATTGTCTTTGATGGCGAAGAGCGACACTTCCGCGATATCAACGATTCCGAAGCGCTGGGCATTGTCATCATCCATCAGGAGCTCGCACTTGTGCCATTGATGTCGATTGCCGAGAATATTTTTCTCGTCAATCCGCCCGGATCTTATGGCGTCATTGACCGCAGCGAAGTCTATCAGCGTACGAAAGTGCTGTTGAAGAAGGTTGGTCTTACGGAATCGCCCGATACGCTGGTGACGGACATTGGTGTTGGCAAACAGCAACTCGTTGAAATCGCGAAAGCCCTTTCCAAGCGGGTACGTCTGCTGATCCTTGATGAGCCTACTGCGAGCTTGAACGAAACCGACAGTGCGGCATTGTTGGCATTGCTGAAAGAATTCCGTGCGCAGGGTATTACCTCCATCCTGATCTCGCACAAGCTCAATGAAATTCGTGAAGTGGCGGACAAGATCACCGTTCTGCGTGATGGTCGTGCAGTAGCAACGCTGGATTGTCACGAGGGTGAGGTCGAAGAAGACGAGATCATCCGCAAAATGGTCGATCGCGATCTGGAAAGCCGCTATCCGAAGCGTGAGCCGAAAATTGGTGAAGTGATTTTCGAGGCTGATAGCTGGTCGGTCTATCATCCGCTGCACCCCGAACGGCATTCGGTTAAAAATGTTTCGTTCAACGTGCGCGCCGGGGAAATTGTCGGTATTGCAGGCCTGATGGGTGCTGGCCGCACCGAGTTCGCCATGAGTCTTTTCGGGCGTTCATGGGGCACGAATATCACTGGCGAAGCGCGGATGCATGGCAAGCCGGTGGATATTTCTACCGTGGCACGGGCTATCAAATCCGGGCTCGCTTATGTGACCGAGGACCGCAAGAAGTTGGGCCTTGTTCTTGGCGATAATATATCGCGCAACATATCGCTCGCGCATTTGCGTGGCGTCAGCCCGAAGGGCGTGATCGACAGCATTCGCGAAATGAAGGTTGCGAATGACTATCGCAGCCAGATGAGCATCCGCTGCCACAACGTTTATCAGGAAACCGGCACGCTTTCGGGTGGCAACCAGCAGAAGGTGATGCTGTCAAAATGGCTGTTCACCGGGCCGGACGTACTGATCCTCGATGAACCGACGCGCGGCATCGATGTGGGTGCCAAATACGACATTTACACAATCATCAATTCATTGGCCGACAGCGGCAAGGGCGTGGTCGTCATTTCGTCCGAAATGCCGGAACTGATCGGGATTTGCGACCGCATTGTCGTCATGCATGAGGGAGCCTTCGTTGGCGAAGTCGCTGGCGGCGAGGCGACGCAGGAAAACATCATGCGTGCGATCATGCGCAATAAGGGAAAACAATCATGAGCGAGACCGTAGTCCAGAAAGCGCCGAGCGGTATCGGGCGTTATCTCAAAAACAACCTGCGTGAATCGGGAATGCTGCTCTCGCTTATCGCGATCATGATCTTTTTTCAGATCGTCACTGGCGGCGTGTTGATGAAGCCGCTGAATCTGACTAACCTTGTGTTGCAAAACAGTTATATCGTCATCATGGCGCTCGGTATGTTGCTGATTATCGTGACCGGACATATCGATTTGTCGGTCGGATCAGTCTGCGGATTTATCGGCGCACTGGCGGCGGTGATGATGGTTCGGTGGGGAATCCCGTTTCCTATTGCTGCCATTCTGTGTCTGATTGCCGGTGGTATTATCGGTGCGATGCAAGGGTTCTGGGTCGCTTATTTTAATATTCCATCCTTCATCGTAACCCTTGCTGGGATGCTGGTTTTCAAAGGATTGATGCTGGCCGTTCTCGGTGGGCAGTCGGTCGGTCCATTCCCTCCGATGTTTCAGAAATTGTCGTCTGGCTTCATTCCTGAATTTATCGGGGTGACGGGTGGTGTCTATCTGACATCGCTGATCCTCGGTCTCGTGCTTGCTGGTTTCATCGTCTGGCAGAACTCAAGATCGCGTGCGCGTCACATTGCGCATGAGGGGGAAACCGAGCCTTTCGCCTTTTTCGTGATCAAGAATATCGTGCTTTTTGCCGGTATCGCTTATCTTGCCCTGCTGATTTCTTCACATCGCGGCATGCCCAACGTGTTGATTATTATGGCAGTTCTGATTGCAGCCTATGCGTTTCTCACGACGCGCACAGTCATTGGTCGCCAGATTTATGCAGTAGGGGGCAATCGCCATGCGGCAAAGCTTTCGGGTGTTAAAACCGAGCGCCTGACCTTTCTGGCATTCGTCAATATGGGCGTGTTGGCAGCCCTTGCTGGACTGGTTTTTGCAGCCCGTTTGAATACGGCAACACCAAAAGCCGGTCTTGGATTTGAGCTGGATGTGATCGCCGCCTGTTTTATCGGTGGGGCATCGGCCTATGGTGGCGTTGGTCGTGTGACAGGTGCCGTGATCGGTGCGCTGATTATGGGTGTGATGAACAATGGCATGTCGATCTTGGGTATCGGTATCGACTATCAGCAAGTGATCAAGGGTATCGTTTTGTTGGGTGCTGTTTGCATCGATGTTTACAACCAGCGTCGCTAAAAAGGGGTTTTGCCGCGATATTGCCACATTCTCACCATGGGTTTGCCACAGCAATCACATTCTGAACATCGCTTTTGAGCATGAAATGCGCACAAAAAACGTGTTTTAGCACGTTTTAGCACTTTTGCTCCGCTCTTTTGGGAGAGGGAAGCGTGAGCAAAACGGGCCGGAACTGAGTTCCGGCCCGACTGTTTTCAGATCGCGGTCCGGCGTGCGTGGTCGAGATAAATCTCACGCAGCTTGAGTGCGACCGGACCCGGCTTGCCACCGCCGATAGGCTTGTCGTCGATGAACGAAATCGGCGTTACGAAAGTGCCCGCGCTGGTCATGAAAGCTTCTTTCGCTGCATAAGCTTCGTCAATCGTGAAAGCGCGTTCTTCAAGCGTCATGCCGGTTTCAGTAATCAGCTGCAAAAGCGACAAACGCGTGCAGCCGGGAAGCACTGCATTGCTGTTCGGGCGGGTGACGATGACATCATCCTGCGTGACAATATAGCCGGTCGACGATGCACCTTCGGTGACATAACCGTCCTCTAACATCCAGGCTTCGTCGCAACCGGCATGTTTGGCAATTTCCTTGGCGAGCGCCTGTGGCAGAAGGCAGACGGTTTTGATATCGCGACGCTTCCAGCGCAGATCATCGAGTGAAAGTACGCGGATGCCTGTTGCGACTTCCGGCCGGTTGGCGAGGGCTTTAACTTGGGTGAACAGAACCACTGATGGCTTCAAGCCTTTAGCGACAAAATCACGGTCGCGACCATCGCCGCGCGTGACTTGCAAATAGACCAGACCTTCGGTGAGATTGTTGCGGCGGATCAGTTCGTGCTCGATCTCGACGATCTCATCTTCGCTCATCGGCATCGGAATACCGATTTCACCCGTTGAACGGCGCAGGCGCTTCATATGCGGATCGCTATCGACCAGCTTGCCATCAAGGACTGCGGTTACTTCGTAAATTCCGTCACCAAAGAGAAAACCACGATCAAAGATCGAGATTTTTGCATCGCGCGCGGCGACATATTCGCCATTCACATAAACGATGCGGTCTTCAAGTTCTGCTGAAACGGCCATGATGGAACGGTCCTGAAAATAGCGCATATCCAAAGCGCTAGAAAGAAAAGGCTGCGAAGAACATCGCAGCCTTTTCTTAAGATACCATCTCATCAGAAGGAACAATAATTTTCAGGCAGCCTGTTTTGCAGCTGTAATTGCTTCGCTGCGGATTTCTTCCGTAAGCTTTAAGCGCAGTTCGGAGAATTCAGGGCTGGCTTTGACCTGATAAGAACGCGGATGTTCGATATTGACTGGCGTGATTGATTTGATCTTGCCGGGGCGGGCTGTCATCGTCACCACGCGGGTCGCCATGAAGATCGACTCTTCAATATCGTGGGTGACGAAGATCACGGTTTTCTGTTCCCGCTCCCAGATACCGAGCAGAAGTTCCTGCATCAGCCCACGCGTCTGGTTGTCGAGCGCGCCGAAAGGCTCATCGAGAAGCAGAATCTTTGGATCATTGGCCAGAGCGCGGGCGATTGCCGTGCGCTGCTGCATGCCGCCTGAAAGCTGTTTTGGCCAGTGGTTTTCAAATCCGCGCAAGCCGACCTTGTCGATATAGCTATCGATGATTTCACGGGCCTGCTTTTCTGGCATGCCTTTTTCGCGCAGGCCGAAACCGACATTCTGCCGAACGGTCAGCCATGGAAACAGCGTATAGGACTGGAACACCATGCCGCGATCGGCACCCGGTCCTTTGACCGGCTGGCCTTCCAGCGTCACCGTGCCCGTTGTCGGTTTGTCAAGACCGGCAATGATGCGCAGAAGCGTGGACTTGCCGCAGCCTGATGGACCAAGAATGGTTACGAAATCATTCTTTGGAATGATGAGATCGGTCGCTTGCAGCGCCAGCGTTGGCTTGCCGCCGTGCACACCCGGAAAGGTGCGGCTGACGCCTTTGACGACGAGTTCCTGTTCGGTTGTCGTAAGCATTACGCAAACCTCCACGCAAAGAGCCAGCGGTTGATGTATTTGAAAGCCAGATCAGAAATCAGACCGATAACGCCGATGACGATGATGCCGAAAATAATCTGTCCGGTCGCCATCAGCGCCTGGGAATTGATGATCATATAGCCGATGCCCGACGATGCACCGATCAGCTCTGCCACGATCACATAAGTCCAGGCCCAGCCCAACACGAGACGCAGCGTTTCAGCAATATCGGGAGCGCTTGAAGGCACAAGCACACGGCGAATGACGCCGCGGTCCTTGGCGCCGAGTGTATAGGCAGCTTCAACCAGATCGCGGCGTGTGCCGGAAACGATAACAGCGATCATCAGAATGAGCTGGAACACGGCACCAATGAAGATAACGAGTAGCTTTTGTGTTTCGCCAATGCCTGACCAGAGAATAAGAAGCGGCACGAATGCAGATGCTGGCAAATAACGCGCGAAGGAAACGAAGGGTTCGAGCAGCGCTTCAATCGGCTTATAGGCGCCCATGGCTATTCCGAGCGGAATGGCCACGATGCTTGCCATAATGAAGCCGCCCAACACACGCCAGACAGTCATGCCAATATCCGACATAAAACCCTGATTGACGATAAGATCATACCCATCCTGAACCATGGTAATCGGATCGGCGAGGAAGGTAGGCGAAACAAAGCCTCCGAGCGTCGCAACGCCCCAGAAAGCAAAGAAAAGCACGAAGAACAGAATTCCCAGAAGAATTCGGGCTCCATTTCCGATCGGTTGCATAGGCTGCATAGGCATATCCGTTTAGTCAGGCACGCAGGCTGCCTCAAGCATGAGGCGGAAATAAAACAGACCCGGAGTGAACTCCGAGTCTGCGCTGCAATGGCATTTACTTGATAAAGCTGATGTCGACAATCTCGTCGAGATTTGGCTTGTTCTTGATGACGCCAGCGTCAAGCAGGAGCTTTGTTGCTTCTTCGGAAAATTCCTTGAATTCGCCTTCAAAGAACTTCTGGTTGGCGGCCTTGTCCTGCCAGCGCAGATAGGCTGCGGACTTGCCAAATTCTTCGCCCGACTGCTTTACGTCCTTACCCATGATTTCATAGGACTTGGCCGGATCAGCAGCGATCATTTCCAGTGCTTCAAAATAGCTGGTGGCGAGCGCCTTGGCAGCTTCCGGGTTCTTTTCAAGGAAGTCCGGTGTGCAGCCGACCGTATCCATCACAGCGGGATATTCCAGCGTGGTCGCGAGAATTTTGCCCTTGTCCGGTGCCGCGCGAACGGTCGAGAGATATGGCTCATAGGTCATGGCCGCATCATTCTGGCCCGCAACAAAAGCCTGTGCTGCTGGTCCCGGTTCCATGTTGACGATTTTTACGTCTTTGGTGGTCATGCCGTTTTTGGCGAGCATATAGGCCAGGAAGAAGTAAGGCGAGGTGCCGGGAGCGGAGGCTGCAACCGTCTTGCCTTTGAGATCGGCAAAGGAATTGACGTCACCACGCACGGCAATGCCGTCAGCGCCATAGGATTTATCCATCTGGAAAATCTGCTTGGACTTCACGCCAGCGGAGTTCCAGATAATCCATGTTTCAACCGTGGTTGCAGCGCACTGGATATCACCGGAGGCCAGAGCCAGATGGCGGCTTGCCTGTGGAATTTTATTGAGCGTGACGTCGAGGCCGTTTTTCTTGAAGATACCCGCTTCTTTTGCGAGTGTGAGCGGACCAAAGCCCGTCCAGCCGGAAAAGCCGATTGCGACTTTGGTTTCTGCCTGTGCGGCAGAGGCAAGGGTGAGTGCTGCGAGGGCTGCACCAGCCAACCAAGATTTTCTCATATGTGAACCCCTTTTTGTTTTAAGCATATACATATTCTTGCAGACAAATTAGCAGGACCACAATTTCTGTCCAGAGAGACAGGCAAAGAAACCTTTGCTTGTCCGTCTCGCGAAATATCGAATAAGCCTTTGATTATATGTCTATAATCGAAATCTTATAGGCGATGCCTCTCCCAGTAAGCTCTACAGAAAACTGCGCATCTTCTGATAAGATCAGGCAGTCATGCTGGTCGAGATGCGCGATTCTGTTGTCGCTTTTTAGCTCGAAATTTCCTTCTGCACAGAAAAGAAGCACGGTGCCGCTTTCTGCTTCAAGTCTAGCCGAATCATTTGTGACGATGCGGGTGACCTGATGCGCGAAGTTTCCACGTCGCGTCATGACGTTGAGGTCCGTGATTGGACCTTCGATCAAACGAGCACCAGAGCTTGCATCGGCGGCAAAAGCAAAGGGTGCTGTCTCGCGGGTGAGGGTGGTTTCCACCCCTTCAACATCGAGAACAATGCCGTTGCCTTCCAGCACCGACAAGGTGCGATCAATGTCGGGGAAGGTCGAGAAGGGGCCATCATTGGCAACGGTTGCCGTGGAAATGCGCCAGTCGAAATTATCGACCGACGCATTGATCGGATGGATTGCGACTTCGACCGTTACGCCGCCGCCGTTTTTCCACGGCATGCGGCGATGGTCCTTCGCTTTGAGGACTTTGAATTCCATTAATTCAACCAACCGTTTGATACTGCCCAGAAAGCAACGGGTGCGGTGAGCAGAATGCTCAATGCTGTGCGGATGTACCAAATGACGATCAAATCACGGAATTTGAGTGGTACGGATGTTGCCAGAACGCATGGGATCGAAGCGGACAGGAACAGAACCTGGCTGACCGAAACAACAGCTGCAACAAACTTTAGCGCGACATCTGCATCTTTGAGAAGAATGGCGGGCAGGAACATTTCGGCGAGACCGGAGGCCATGGATTTCGCAGCAAGCATTGGGTCGGAAAACTGCGCAAGCCATGTGAATGGATAAAGTGCAAGGCCGAGAACATCGAAAAGCGGTGTATATTTTGCAGCCAAAAGGCCAAGAAGACCGACGGCCATAATGCTTGGCAAAATCATCGATGCCATGCGCAGACCGTCGAGGAACGTTGCCCAGAGCAGAGGCAACAGCTTTGGTGCGCTCTGTGCCTGCGTAATGCCCGCATCTATCGCAGTTTCAATGCGACCTTTGCCTGCTGGCAGTGGCATGTCGCGATCTTCCGGATGGTCCATACGGCTTAGCGGCCACAGGCGCGCTGCGATCGCTGAGACGATGAAAGTGACGAAGAAAGTCGTCCAGAAATAGAGGTTCCATGATTCCATCAGACCGAGTGTCCGCGCGACGATAATCATGAAAGTGGCAGAAACCGTCGAAAATCCGGTTGCAACAATTGCAGCTTCTCGTGCGGTATATTTGCCTTCTTTATAAACGCGGTCTGTGATCAGAAGTGCCAGCGAATAGCTGCCAACGAATGATGCGACGGCATCAATTGCCGACCAGCCGGGGGTGCGCCAGATGGGGCGCATCACAGGTTGCACAATAACGCCGGTGAATTCGAGCAGGCCGTAACCGATCAAAAAAGCAAGTGCCAGTGCGCCGATTGGCACAATCAGGCCGACGGAAAGCACCAGTTTGTCAAAAAGAAAAGGCAGCATGTCAGGCGTGAACAGCAACGCCGGACCGAGATTCGCGAGATACATGACCGTTGCAACTAGTCCAAGCACCCGCAAGACCGAGAAGATTTTTTCCGTCAGGTTCTTCTTCCATGTTCCATTGAAGAATGGTCCAAACGCACCATAAGCGATCAGCAGACAAACAAGTGTCAGAGCGACCGGTCGCAATTGTGTTGCCAGTGCCGTGGCTGCATGATCAAGCAGAATAGTGGATTTTCCGCCAATGGTAACAGGAACGAAAAAGAAGAAGATTCCTATGAAGCTGTATACAACCAGCTTGAGTGCTGCCGTTCCGCGTGAGGGTTCCCGGCCGCTAAGCGTCGTGTCTGTCATCGATATTCCCCGGTATTACGTGTATTTTTGAACATGAAAAAAGGCGGCCCCCGTAAGGGCCGCCTTCGATTGGATTCTTAGTTTCCAAGGATCGCCGGAAGGCGAAGACCCTGCTGTTTTGCCCAGTCGAGGGCTTCTTCATAGCCTGCATCGGCATGGCGCATGACGCCGGTGGCCGGATCGTTCCACAGCACGCGACCGATGCGTTCATCGGCATCTTCCGAACCGTCACAGCAGATGACCATGCCCGAATGCTGGGAGAAGCCCATGCCGACGCCGCCGCCGTGATGGAGCGATACCCATGTTGCGCCCGATGCGGTGTTGAGAAGCGCGTTGAGCAGCGGCCAGTCGGATACGGCGTCGGAGCCGTCCTTCATGGCTTCGGTTTCGCGGTTTGGTGACGCGACCGAACCTGAATCGAGATGATCACGGCCAATGACGATTGGCGCTTTCAGTTCGCCGTTGCGAACCATTTCGTTGAAGGCGAGGCCGAGGCGGTGACGATCACCAAGGCCAACCCAGCAGATGCGCGCTGGCAGGCCTTGGAATTCGATGCGCTCCTTTGCCATGTCGAGCCAGTTATGCAGGTGTTTGTTGTCTGGCAGCAGTTCCTTCACCTTGGCATCGGTCTTTGCAATATCTTCTGGATCGCCGGAAAGGGCTGCCCAGCGGAAAGGTCCAATGCCGCGGCAGAACAGCGGGCGGATATAGGCGGGTACGAAGCCCGGGAAGGCAAACGCGTCTTCCAAACCTTCTTCAAGCGCCATCTGACGGATATTGTTGCCGTAATCCACCGTTGGAATGCCCGCATTATGAAAGTCGAGCATGGCCTGAACCTGCACCTTCATCGAAGCGCGTGCGGCTTTCGCAACTGCTTGCGGATCGCTTTCCTGCTTGGCGCGCCATTCAGCAACGCTCCAGCCGATTGGCAGGTAGCCATGCACCGGATCATGGGCTGAAGTCTGGTCGGTCACGATGTCAGGGCGCACGCCGCGCTTGACGAGTTCCGGGAAGATTTCAGCCGCGTTGCCGATCAGCGCTATGGATTTGGCTTCGCCTGCCTTGGTCCATTCGTCGATCTTGGCCAGAGCTTCATCGAGGCTGTGGGTCTTTTCATCGACATAGCGGGTGCGCAGGCGGAAGTCGGCGCGGGTTTCGTCGCACTCGACTGCGAGGCAGCAAGCACCAGCCATGACGGCTGCAAGCGGTTGAGCGCCGCCCATGCCGCCAAGACCGCCGGTCAGAATCCACTTGCCCTTAAGGTTGCCATCATAATGCTGACGACCAGCTTCCACGAAGGTTTCATAAGTGCCCTGCACGATACCCTGAGCGCCGATATAAATCCACGAACCGGCAGTCATCTGGCCATACATGGCGAGACCCTTCTTATCCAGTTCGTTGAAATGATCCCAAGTTGCCCAATGGGGCACGAGGTTTGAATTGGCGATCAGAACACGCGGCGCATCCTTGTGGGTGCGGAATACGCCGACCGGTTTACCGGACTGCACCAGCAGGGTTTCGTCGTCGTTGAGTGTTTTCAATGTTGCAACGATGCGGTCGAAGTCGTCCCATGTGCGGGCTGCGCGACCAATGCCGCCATAGACAACCAGCTCATGCGGGCGCTCGGCAACATCCGGGTCGAGGTTGTTCATCAACATGCGCAGCGGTGCTTCGGTGAGCCAGCTCTTCGCATTGAGTTCGGTGCCGCGCGGAGCACGGATTTCACGCTCGTTATGACGTGGGTTGGACATGGTTTACTCCTCAGGATTTCAGTTCGGCGGCAATGTTCTCAAGCCGCTCAAGAATGGATTTGAGATGCACACGAAGCTTTGTTGCCTTCGCCTCGTCATAGGCAAAGGGAACCGTTTCGGTGGTTAAATGGGTTGATTGCGCCAGCTCCATCTGGATGGCGTGGACGCCGGTTTCGGGCTTGCCATAGTGGCGCGTCGTCCAGCCGCCTTTAAAGCGGCCATTGAGAATGGATGTATAGCCGCTGGCGTTTTCGGTCACTTCCACGGCTGCGGCTTCGATTTCCGGTGCGCAGGTCTTGCCAAGGTCTGTGCCGATGTTGAAATCCGGCAGCTTGCCTTCAAACAGGAACGGGATATGCGAGCGGATCGAGTGGCAATCGTAAAGGATTGCTACGCCGTGGATTGCTTTCACGCGTTCGATTTCAGCGGCAAGGGCATCGTGATAGGGCTTGTGAAAGCGGGTGATGCGATCTGTAATATCGGCTTCGGTGGGGGCTTCGCCGTCTTTCCAGATTGCAAGGCCGTCGAAATCGGTTTCCGGGATCAGCGTCGTGGTGTTCTGGCCCGGATAGAGGCTCACACCTGCCGGATCGCGATTGGCATCGATGCAATAGCGATGAAAGGTGGCGCGGACTGTCGTGACATTGTCCAGTAGCCCGTCATAGAGCTGATGGATATGCCAGTCGGTGTCGGCAAGAATGCGGCCATTGTCATTGAGCCGCGCCCAGATGTCTTCCGGCACGTCTGTTCCGGTGTGGGGCAGGCCGAGAATGACAGGTGACGAACCCTGGTGGAGTTCAAAAGCGCTCATTTCAAATCTCCAGTGCAGGCAGAATATGGGCGCTGATGCTGCCGGTGAACGAGCCGTCGGCGATGATGGCGCTTGCGCTTGCCAAATCGTTGGCCATGTAGCGATCAACGTCGAGTGTCGGCACATGCGCGCGCAGAACGGCGATGGCGCTTTTCAGTTCTGGACTGGTTTCAAGGGGGCCACGCAATTCAACACCCAGTGCGCCAGTCAATGCTTCAATGCCGATGATTGCGTTGAGGTTTTCGGTCATCTGCAACAGGCGGCGTGCACCATGGCAGGCCATTGAAACATGATCTTCCTGATTGGCGGAGGTTGGCGTGGAATCAACCGATGCCGGATGCGCCATCTGCTTGTTTTCGCTCATCAGTGCGGCGGATGTGACTTCCGCAATCATAAGACCCGAATTGAGGCCCGGCTTTTTAGCGAGGAACGCAGGCAGGCCGAAGGAAAGCGCAGGATCGACCAGAAGTGCAATGCGGCGCTGGGCAATTGCCCCAATTTCGCACACAGCCAGCGCAATCTGGTCGGCTGCGAAAGCAACGGGTTCGGCATGGAAGTTGCCGCCTGAAACCACGCTGTCATCGGAGAGGACGAGCGGATTGTCGGTGACGGCATTGGCTTCGATTTCCAATGTGCGGGCAGCCTGGCGCAGAATATCGAGGGCTGCACCATCAACTTGCGGCTGACAGCGGATGCAATAAGGGTCCTGCACGCGCTGGTCGCCGTCCAGATGGCTTTCGCGAATGACCGAACCGGCGAGCAGATTGCGCAGGGCTGCTGCCGTATCGATCTGACCCTGATGGCCGCGCAATGTGTGAATATCTGGATGGAACGGAGCCGTTGAACCCATTGCTGCATCGGTCGAAAGGGCGCCGGTGACAAGGGCTGCCTGCAATGCGCGATGCGCACGGAACAGGCCGGCCAATGCCAATGCGGTTGAGGTCTGTGTGCCGTTGATGAGGGCTAGACCTTCCTTGGCAGCCAGAACAACCGGCTTGAGGCCCGCTTTTTTCAGTGCGTCAGCAGATGGCAGGCGTTCGCCCTGATAGAAGGCTTCCCCTTCGCCGATCATGGTCGCGGCCATATGCGCAAGCGGCGCGAGGTCGCCAGAAGCGCCAACCGAACCCTTGGCCGGGATCATTGGAATGACGCCCTTTTCCAGCATGGCTTCGATAAGCGTAATGAGTTCGAGCCGCACGCCCGATGCGCCACGGCCAAGCGAAATGAGCTTCAGCGCCATGATGAGGCGCACGATGTTTTCGCTCAGCGGTTCACCGACGCCGCAGCAATGCGACAGGATCAGATTGCGCTGAAGTGTTGCTACATCTTCGGGCGCGATGCGGATCGAGGCGAGCTTACCAAAGCCGGTATTGATGCCATAGACCGGTGCATCGCCAGCAGCGATTTCGGCGATGCGGCGAGCTGCCTTTTCAACGCCTGTATGGAAAGACGGATCGATGCGAACGGCATGATTTTCGCGGTAAATCTGTTCAAGTACGCCAAGTGAAACGCTGCCGGGTTTCAAGATAAGGGTCATGGAAAACTCCTTAAGAGCGCATCCCGAAAAGTGTGAAGCGCTTTTCGGACAAGGTGCGCGTTGAAATAAACTCTGATTAAATCTGGCCTTTGAAAACCCGCTTCCACAGCGGGTTGAAGCCGATGCGGTAAACAAGCTCTGCTGGGCGCTCGACGTTCCAGATCGCGAGATCCGCGTCCTTGCCGACTTCAAGCGTGCCGGTCTTGTCGAGCACGCCGAGGGCACGGGCTGCTTCGCGGGTGACACCTGCAATGCATTCATCGACTGTCATGCGGAACAGGGTTGCGCCCATATTCATGGTGAGCAGAAGCGAGGTCAGTGGCGACGTACCGGGATTGTTGTCGGTTGCCAGCGCCATCTTTGTGCCAGCCGCACGGAAAAGCTCCACCGGCGGCTTTTGCGTTTCGCGGATGAAGTAATAAGCGCCGGGCAGCAGAACAGCGACAGTTCCGGCCTTTGCCATGGCAGCCGCACCTTCTGCATCGGTATATTCGAGATGATCGGCGGAAAGCGCATCATAGGACGCGGCAAGGGCTGCGCCATGCAGATTGGAGAGCTGATCGGCATGGAGTTTGACTGGCAGGTCGTGCGCTTTTGCAGCATCGAAAACGCGGGCGATTTCGTCCGGCAGGAAAGCGATGCCTTCGCAGAACCCGTCCACCGCATCGGCGAGATTTTCACTCGCAATAGCAGGCAGCATTTCATTGACGATCTTGTCGATGAAAGCCGTTTTATCGCCATTCATTTCCGGTGGCAGGGCATGAGCGCCCAAGAAGGTGGTGCGAATAGCAACATCGCGTTCATGCCCAAGACGCCGGGCTGCACGCAATGATTTTATTTCGCTTTGCGTATCAAGACCATAGCCGGATTTGACTTCAACCGTCGTCACGCCTTCAGCGATCAGTGCATCGAGGCGGGGCAGGGTTTCACGGACCAGATCATCTTCGCTGGCCGCGCGCAGATTTTTAACGGAGGAAACAATGCCGCCGCCCGCGCGCGCAACTTCTTCGTAAGTGGCACCATTCAGGCGCAGCTCAAATTCATGTGCACGGTTGCCTGCGTGGACCAGATGCGTGTGGCAGTCGATGAGTCCCGGTGTGATCAGGCGGTTTTCGCAGTCAATCTTCTCAAGCGAGGCATATTCAGCAGGAAGATCAATTTCAGCGCCGACATAAGCGATTTTGCCATCCTTGACGGCAATTGCTGCAGCTTCGATCAAACCAAGTCCATCTGCCTTTTCCGATAGAGTGGCGATGCGTGCCTGCGTTAAAACGAAGTTCGATTTCTGTGTCATGAGCGTTTTCTCGCTTCCCCTGTTTTTCGATAATGTATATACATATTAGCGAAGCCGCCAAGAGAAAAAATGCATCCGATTGTGATCTGTTGAAAAATGGTGCTGCAAAACGGATGGAAAGAGGAGCGAAACAGCATGTCCGCCATCGTCGAAAAAACGCAATTTATTCATGCGCAACAAGCGCTTTTGCAAAGCGGCTGGGCAGAAGATGTGCGGCTCGGCGTGGCTCATGGAAAAATTGCTTCTGTGGAGACTGGCGTTGATGCGCAGACGGGTGACGAGCGCTATAAGGTGATCGTAGCGGGGATGCCAAACCTCCACAGCCACGCGTTTCAATATGGCATGGCTGGCCTTGCTGAACGGCGCGGACCATCGGCTGACAGTTTCTGGAGCTGGCGCGAGATCATGTATAAGTTCGCGCTGACCATGACGCCGGAACAGGCGGAAGCGGTCGCATTGCGGCTTTATATCGATATGCTGGAAGCCGGTTTTACACGCGTCGGCGAGTTTCATTATCTGCATCATGATCGCGACGGCACGCCTTATAGCAATATTTCTGAAATGGCGGATCGTATTGCCTCGGCAGCGCAAAGCGCTGGCATCGGTCTAACGCTGTTGCCCGTGCTTTATGCGCATTCGAGTTTTGGCGGGGCCGAACCCAATGAAGGCCAGCGTCGTTTTATCAATGATCAGCAGAGTTTTGCGCGCCTGATCGAGGGCTGCCAAAAGGCGCTTTCAGGTTTTGAGGGTGCCGTGCTTGGCGTGGCACCGCACAGTCTGCGAGCTGTCACCCCGGATGAGCTGACATTTGCAGCAAAGCTGTTGCCCGGCGCGCCAGTGCATATTCACATTGCCGAGCAGGTCAAGGAAGTGGAGGACTGCATTGCGTGGTCCGGACAGCGACCTGTCGAATGGCTGCTTGACCATCAGGAATTGTCGTCGCGCTGGTGCCTTATCCACGCAACGCACATGACTGACGAGGAAACCGTGCGCATGGCGAAAGCTGGTGCGATCGCGGGTCTTTGCCCGGTCACGGAAGCCAATCTCGGCGATGGCACGTTCAATGCCACCGTGTTCGATGCCAATGGTGGCCGTTTCGGCGTTGGTTCTGATTCCAATGTGCTGATCGGCATTGGCGATGAGTTGCGGCAATATGAATATTCGCAGCGTTTGCTGCATCGAGCGCGCAATGTGCTGGCGAAAAACGAAGGCTCGACCGGACGCGCCTTGTTCGATAATGCATTGGCAGGCGGGAATATTGCTATGGGTCGTGAGGGTGATGGATTGAAGCAAGGTGCTTCGGCAGATTTTGTATCGCTTGATGTTGAGCGTCTGCCCCATGCAAAAGGCGATGCGGTTCTCGATGGCTGGATTTTTGCCGGTCGTGCGCGTGCCTCTGATGTGTGGGTGCGCGGCGTGAAACAGGTGGAGGGCGGACATCATCGCTTGCGCGATGCGGCAGAGCGTGCTTTCCAGAAAGCAATCGGCGAATTGCTGAACTAATAAATGGGGCGAGCGGGACGTGCAGGACAATCCATCCGGAAAAGAAGAGCCGACATTATCGCTGCATCAGCGTATTCTGGATGATATTGAAACGCGCATTATTTCTGGCGAGTGGCAGCCCGGTCATCGCATCCCGTTCGAGCACGAGCTGACCGAGTATTATAATTGCTCGCGCATGACCGTGAACAAGGCGCTGACGCAGCTGGCAAAAGCCGGTCTGATTGAGCGAAAGCGCCGTTCGGGAAGCTTTGTTTCCGTCCCGCAGTCGCAAGCCGCAATTCTCGAAATCCATGATATTCGCGATGAGGTTGCAGCGCTTGGGCAGCCTTATCGTTTTGAGCTGCTGAAACGAAACGAGCGGTTAAGCGGCCCTGCCGATGCACGTCATATCGACATGCCACGACACACGCCGCTCATCGAACTTGTTTGCCGTCATTATGCCGGAAAGCGGGTCTTTGCGCTGGAAGAACGCATTATCAGTCTTGATGCCGTGCCAGGCGCAGCAGAGACCGATTTTGCCGAGCAGTCACCCGGTCCATGGCTCGTTTCCTGCGTGCCGTGGAGCAATGCGCAGCATTCCATCCGCGCGGTTGTCTCAACCGAGGAAAATGCTGCGACACTTGGCGTACCTGTCGGTTCGCCCTGTCTTGTTGTTGAGCGTCAGACATGGAATGCCGATCAACCAGTGACGCATGTGCGTTTCACTTATCCGGGCGATAGTCATGCGCTTGTGGCGAAGTTTACGCCGTCGCAGAGCTGAATTTAGCGATGTAATGTAACGTTATTACGCTTTTGCCGGCTTCGCGCATAGTGGCCACTAAAATGATAATGTGCAGAATCCTTTGCGCGCGATTCCAGAGAATGCGATTCACAAAAAAAGCCGCCGCAGGGGAAAGCGGCGGCTACAGCATCGGCCCAAAAATCGATTTCGATTTTTGGAAAGCTCGATGCGTAGTTAAATTTTCAGAGCGTCCTTTGCGCGTCCTATCGGACGCGCGGCGCTCTGTTGCAGCCTGACCTGGGTGGTGATCAGGCCGCGCGTTTCAGTGCATCTCCGATCATGGAAACGATGGTGTCGATCTGTTCCTTTTCCACGATAAGCGGTGGCGAAAGCGCGATCACATCGCCCGTAACACGGATCAGAAGGCCCTTCTTGAAGCAATCCGTGAACACGTCATAGGCACGTGCGCCGATGGCGCCTTCGCGGGACGACAGTTCGATTGCGCCAACGAGGCCCAAGTTGCGGATGTCGATGACATTTGGCGCGCCCTTCAGCGAATGAAGCGCGTTCTGCCAATGTTCGGCCAGTTCTGCGCCGCGCGTCAGAAGACCTTCTTCGGCGTAGATTTCCAGCGTGGCAAGACCAGCAGCACAGGCAACCGGATGACCGGAATAGGTGTAGCCGTGGAAGAGCTCGATGGCGTTTTCGGGGCCGGTCATCAGCGCATCATGCACTGTGCGGCTGGCGAAGACAGCACCCATTGGAATTGCGCCGTTGGTCAGGCCCTTGGCAGTGGTGACGAGGTCAGGCTTAACGCCGAAATAATCAACCGCAAATGGTGTGCCGAGGCGACCGAAGCCGGTGATGACTTCGTCATAGATCACCAGAATGCCGTGCTTGTCAGCGGTGGCGCGGATGCGTTCAAGATAGCCTTTTGGTGGCAGAATAACACCGGCTGAACCGGACATCGGTTCGACGATGACGGCAGCAATCTTTTCTGCGCCATGGAGCTGAACCAGACGCTCCAGATCATCAGCAAGCTCGATGCCGTGTTCTGGCAAGCCTTTGGAGAAGGCATTGCGGCCAATATCGAGCGTATGGCGCATATGATCGGCAGGAATCTGCGGGAAAACGCGACGGTTGTTGACGAGGCCGCCGACAGAAATGCCGCCGAAGCCAACGCCGTGATAACCTTTTTCGCGACCGATCACGAGCGTACGGGTGCCCTGACCAATCGCGCGCTGATAGGCGATGGCGATCTTCAGTGCAGTATCGACCGACTCCGAGCCGGAATTGGTGAAGAACACGCGATCGAGCTTGGCATCCGGGCCACCGGGCGCAATGGCTGCGAGCTTTTCAGCAAAATCGAAAGCGATGTTGTGGCCCATCTGGAAGGTCGGCGCGAAGTCCATGGTCGAGATCTGGCGCTCGACTGCCTGGGTGATCTGCTCGCGGCCATGACCGGCATTGCAGCACCAGAGGCCTGCGGTTCCGTCCAGAACCTGATTGCCGTCGACATCGGTGTAATACATGCCCGAAGCGCTTGCGAGCAGGCGTGGGGCGGCCTTGAACTGGCGGTTGGCCGTGAACGGCATCCAGAAGTTATCAAGACTTGGCGCGTTGGTGTTGTTAAGCATTCAGACCTCCTATTTGAGAGCCTGTTCCAAAAGCCGCCCTGAGCGGCTGCAAATGGCAATTTGCTGCGTTCCGGTGTTCATGTACCTTTAAGTACACTGCGCTCCGGTACTCGAAAATCACCATTTTCGCGCGCACATGCCGCTTTTTGAATGAGGCTCTTTGGAGTAAAAGGACATGTATCACCGAAGGCAACAAGTCCTTTTTTCATAAAATTTAAATCATTGAAATTATGTGCTTTGAAACAAAAGTTTGTGATATATCGAACATCATAAACAGTAAGGGACGTGTCGATGAGCATCGATATTGGGGGCAGGCTTCGTTATGTGCGCATGCGGCAGAATCTGTCTCAGCGCGAGCTTGCAAAACGGGCCGGTGTGACCAATTCCACCATATCGCTGATCGAAGCCAATCAGTCCAATCCGTCGGTGGGTGCATTAAAGCGCATTCTGGATGGAATTCCTATCGGAATGGCCGAGTTTTTTGCGCTTGAGCCGGATGCACCGCACAAGGTCTTTTATCAGGCGGATGAGTTGGTGGAGATCGGCAAGGGGCCGATTTCCTATCGGCAAGTGGGTGATCACTTGTTCTCGCGTTCGTTGCAAATCCTCAAAGAGCGCTATGAGCCGGGTTCAGATACCGGCAAGGTTCTGCTCATGCATGAAGGCGAGGAGGGCGGCATCGTGATTTCCGGTCGCATCGAAGTGACGGTCGGCAGCGAGCGTCGTATCTTAGGTCCGGGCGATGCCTATTATTTCTCAAGCAAGCTGCCGCATCGTTTCAAATGCGTGGGGCCAGTGGCCTGTGAGGTGGTGAGCGCCTGCACACCACCGAGTTTTTGATAGTGTTACGCTTATGAGTAGCGGGCGATGCTTAAATCATCAGCCTGAATGTCTGGCTTGTTACCCGAGATAAGGTCCGCGAGCAGCTTGCCGGAACCCGGACCCATGGTCCAGCCAAGCGTGCCGTGGCCCGCATTGATGAACACATTTTCGTAGCGGGTTGCACCGATGATCGGCGTTGAATCCGGCGTCATTGGACGCAGGCCCGACCAGAAGGTTGCAGCCTTGAGATCGCCACCGGGGAATAGATCGCTCACCGACAGATCAAGCGTTGCACGACGTGCAGCGGGCAGATCTTTGGTGAAGCCTGAAACCTCGGCCATGCCGCCGACGCGGATACGGTCGCCAAGGCGGGTGATGGCAATCTTGAAGCTCTCATCCAGCACGGTCGAGACAGGGGCCAGCTCTTCATTGATGATCGGTGCGGTGATCGAATAGCCCTTGACCGGATAGATCGGGGCGTTCAGCCCAAGCGACTTGACCAGTGCAGGCGTGTAGCTGCCAAGTGCCACGACATAACGGTCAGCCGTCAGAATGCCTTGCGAAGTTTCAACACCCGACACCTTGCCGCCGGACATGAGCAGCGATTTGATATCCACACCAAAGCGGAATTTAACGCCAAGACCTTCGGCAATTTTGGCCAGTTCATTGGTGAATTTGAAGCAATCGCCGGTTTCATCATTGGGCAAGCGCAGGCCGCCGACAAATTTATCGCGGGCGCGGGCCAGAGCTGGTTCAACACGCACGCAGTCTTCCCGGTCGAGCACTTCAAACGGTACGCCATCCTGACGCAGAACTTCAATATCGTTGCCGATGCCATCAAGCTGATATTGCTCACGGAACAGCTGCAACGTGCCCTGCGTGCGCTGATCATATTGGATGCCGGTTTCATTGCGCAGTGCCATAAGGCAATCGCGGCTATATTCGGCCACGCGTACCATGCGACTTTTGTTGACCTTGTAGCGTCTCTCCGTACAGTTCGCGAGCATCTGCAACAGCCAGCTATATTGCTTTGGATCAGAGGTCAGGCACAGAACCAGCGGCGCATGTTTCTGAAACAGCCATTTGGCGGCTTTTAATGGAATGCCGGGGGCAGCCCATGGCGATGCGTAGCCCGGCGAAACCTGTCCGGCATTGGCAAAGCTGGTTTCCAACGCAGGGCCTTCTTCACGGTCAACAACGGTAACCTCGTGACCTTGTTTGGCCAGATAATAGGCCGTGGTGACGCCAATGACGCCGCTGCCGAGAATGGTGATCTGCATGTTCGCCTCTGTTTTATGCTTTTTCTTTTGGTGTTGGGCCATCCACGTAAACACGGGCATAGCGGTGGCCTAACGAAGTCAGGATTTCATAGGGAATGGTGTCGCAATCACGTGCCACATCTTCGAGCCGCTGATGTGGGCCGACGAGTTCGACCATGCTGCCGAGTGTGAGCGTGCCTTCGGGCAGGGCCGTGACGTCAAGCGTGATGGAGTCCATCGAGACGCGACCGACAATCGGCAGGCGTGTGTCGCCATAAAAGGCAGAACCCTTATTGCTCAAAGCGCGGAACCAGCCATCGGCATAGCCGACTGCAATGGTGGCAATCCGCATAGGTTTTTCGGCGATGAATGTGCCGCCGTAACCGACCGCCGCACCTTTATCGATATCGCGCACCTGAATGACGCGGGCGGAGAGTTCCAGCACAGGCTTAATCGGATTTTCGCCAGCGGCAGGTCCAACGCCATAAAGCGCTACACCCGGACGGGCGAGATTGAAGTGATAGGTCTTTTCGAGAAAACAACCGCCGGAGTTTGAAAATGCCACGGGCATTTTTGGCAAACGGGCAAGCGCTGCCGACATCGCTGCTAGCTGGCGCGCATTGGCGGGGTTTTCCGGCTCATCACCGCTTGCCAGATGGCTGATGACGAATTTCACATCGATATGGTCCAGAAGGTGCTTGTCATCGACAAGCTGATCGAGTTCTTTGGCGGACAGGCCAAGGCGCGACATGCCAGTATCAATTTGCAAGAGCGCGGGCAGTTTTTCGTTCAGGCTTGCCGCAAGTGCCGACCAGTTTGCAATTTGCTCCAACGAGTTGAGAACAGGCAGGATTTTCTCGCGTGCACAGGCAGCTTCCGTGCCGGGCTGCAAACCATTGAGCACATAAAGCGTTGCATCAGGATTGAGAAAAGGGCGAAGGGCAAATGCCTCGCCAAGATGGGCGACGAAGAAATCGCGGCAACCTGCTTCATAAAAAGCCGGTGCGACGCGGTTTGCGCCCAAGCCATAGGAATCCGCCTTCACAACAGCAGCAGCGCGGGTTGGCGCGATGCGTTTTGCAATGGTCGCATAATTGTGGCGCAGAGCTTGGAGGTCGATGGTCAGCACGCCACCAGCGGCGAGGTCTCGTTCTGTTTGAGAAAAATGCATCGACATAGGGCTCATTTCCAGTGCACTCAATTTGTTAGTGGGATGACTGGAATTTAATCCGCTTCCTCCCAAAAGCACATCGCCTCGGCGGTGCGGATCACAATTCCTTGCCACCAAAGCGATAGGCTCGATGATAGTCGAAGACTATTCGAATGTTTTTGCTATTTGTCGCATATTATGCGAATTTTAACACGAATTACGCACTTATTAGCTTCTAGATTGAAGATTCTGCATGGCGACACTCGATAGCATTGACCGTAATATCATCCGCTGCCTCCGTCGCGACGGGCGTATGACCAATAGCCAACTTGCAGCCGAAGTCGGGCTTTCGCAGTCCGCTTGTCTGCGGCGTGTTCAGATTCTCGAAGAAAGCGGTGTTATTCGCGGCTATACGGCAATTGTCGGCTCATCGGGTGGCGATGAGCGGTTGGTGGCGATTGTGCGCATTACGCTGGACCGGCAGACGGAAGAATATCTCAACCGGTTTGAGGAAGCCGTGCGGCGCCATCCGGAAGTGCAGGAATGCTATCTGATGACCGGCGATGCTGATTATATTTTACGCGTTGAAGCGGAGAATGCTGCTTCCTATGAAATCATTCACAAGGAAATTTTGTCGCGATTGCCGGGCGTCGCACGCATTCATTCGAGCTTTGCAATCCGCACGGTTCTTCTATCGAAAGCACCCGTTACGAGGACATAAAAAAACCCGGCTCTTGCCGGGTTTTTGTAATTATTTTTCAGATATTAGTTGAACTCGTAGCGAAGACCAGCGCGGACGGTATGGATGTTGAAGCCATTGTCGCGTGCCTGTGCGCCTGTTGCGCCCGGACCTTCGGCGTTGCCGTATGGGTTGGTGCTGCGATCAGCAGCGTCATAACCATAGGCCTTGCCACCGTTGATGCGCAGATACCGATAGCCCAGGTCAAATTTCAGCTGCTGGGTGAGGTCGTAGCTGACACCAGCCATCAGGCCCATGGCAAAGCGCCAGCTATCCAGACCATTCTTGTCGGATTGGTAATCACAATCACGGGTTGTGACGCCAGAGCATATCTGACGTGTATCCCAATTGCCGTATTTCACATAGGCAGCACCAAGACCGGCACCGAGATATGGGGTGACGGCTCCAACCTTTGGCAAGTCAACATAGGCATTCGCCATTGCCGTCCAGATATTTGCCGTCGAAGCATCTTCATAATTGCAATTATCTTCAACCGGATTGAGGCCGTGGGCGCTCTTTACATAACTGGTGCACTTGGTCCGGCCGTTGATATTGGCGCGGAAAAAGTCCAGCGTGGCATCGGTGCGGAACATTTCGTTGAAACGATAACCAACGCCGAGGCCATAAGATGCGCCCCCTTTCAGCTTGAAACTATCGTATTTCAAGGTGTCGTCGATGCCGCGATAAGGTGGATCAAACTGGTTCCAGAAATTCCAGTTGCCATCGGTTTTGTTCTTAAAATTATAGCCAAGGTCACCGCGAATATACCAGCCGGATGCGACAGGGGGTGGAGCGATGATCGTTGGAGCTGGCTCATCGTAAACAATGTCAGCAGCGCGCGCTCCGTTGGCGCAAAATGCTGTACCAAGGGCGATGAACGCGATCGCTGAAACATTCTTCATCTAACCAACTCCAGACTAATTTCACCACAGCTCCCGAACTGTTGGTTGAAGTTGGTAAACGAATATACTTAAATTAAGGTTACTTCTTATTAGGCTACACTAAAATTTAACGTTTTAGTTGTGTCTTAAATACTGTTTTTATTAAAAAAACCCGACACAAGCCGGGTTTTACAATTTTAGATGGTTGTCAGGATTTTAGTTAAAATTCGCTGACTTTATGATCGATTGATCAATGTCGTTGATGTTGCGTTTACCGCAAAGCGCCATTGTCACGTCGAGTTCTCTGCGGATGATGTCGAGCGCCAGCGTTACGCCTTCTTTACCCATTGCGCCAAGACCGTAAAGGAACGGGCGGCCAATAAACACGCCTTGCGCGCCAAGTGCGCGTGCTTTGAGAACATCCTGACCAGAGCGAACACCACCGTCCATATGCACTTCGATCTGGTCGCCAACGGCGTCGACAATTGGCTTGAGCATCGAGATGGAGGAAACCGCACCATCCAACTGACGGCCACCGTGATTGGAAACAATAATCGCATCTGCGCCGGTCTTCGCCGCCATCAATGCATCTTCCTCGTCGAGGATGCCTTTGAGAATCAGCTTGCCGCCCCATTGCTCCTTGATCCAGGCAACATCGTTCCAATTGAGTTGCGGATCGAACTGTTCGGCAGTCCATACGGAGAGCGAAGAAAGGTCGGTCACGTTTTTCGCGTGGCCCGCAATGTTGCGGAAGGTGCGGCGCTGGGTACCCATCATGCCCAGACACCAGCCGGGGCGGGTGGCCATCTGCCAGATATGCTTTGGCGTGAACTTTGGCGGTGCAGACAGACCATTGCGCAAATCTTTGTGACGCTGGCCGAGGATTTGCAGATCAAGCGTCAGCACCAGAGCTGAGCAGCCTGCTGCCTTGGCGCGGCTGATGAGGTTCTTCACGAACTCCCGATCTTTCATGACATAGAGCTGGAACCAGAATGGCTTCTTGGTAACCGATGCCACGTCTTCGATAGAGCAAATGCTCATGGTTGACAGAGTGAAAGGAACGCCAGCGGCTTCGGCGGCCTGTGCAGCCAGCATTTCGCCATCCGCATGTTGCATGCCGGTCAAACCCGTTGGGGCGAGGGCGACAGGCATCGAAACTTTTTCGCCGATCATCGTCGTTTCAAGAGAGCGATTGGTCATGTCGACCAGTACGCGCTGGCGAAGCTTGATCTTCGAGAAATCGCTTTCATTGGCGCGATAGGTCGATTCCGTCCATGCGCCAGAGTCTGCATAGTCAAAGAACATCTTTGGGACACGGCGCT
Source organism: Brucella pseudogrignonensis (assembly GCF_032190615.1). Taxonomy (NCBI): domain Bacteria; kingdom Pseudomonadati; phylum Pseudomonadota; class Alphaproteobacteria; order Hyphomicrobiales; family Brucellaceae; genus Brucella; species Brucella pseudogrignonensis. Next base: position 678,219 of record NZ_JAVLAT010000001.1, on the reverse strand, counting down.
TTGCCAATCGTTTCAGGTCGGCGATTTCAACGATTTTGGGCATTCTCCACCCCTTGTGGTCAGTTTTGTTTACCAGTCGAATGAACGATTGCGTTGCTGAAATCAAGGAAAACAATCATCACAGTTTCCATTGCTCTCGGTTATTTGATGCCACAATTCTTCGGACCATACTATCTGGTGTCTTTTGTGACTGAGATGTTGATGCCATATGGTATAAAGTAAAGATAACTTTAAGACAGTTAGCGGCCACTTTTGACGCATATTGAAGGTCAAGAGGCGTAAAAACATAGATAATCGGGCACGAAGCGCTGTGCAGTCGAGGATAGCAAAATGAGCAAAACTCACGACACTGGATTTATCGGCAAGAAGTCGAGTGCTGCTGGTGGGTGGGGTGCGTTAAAAAGCTGCGGCAAGCAATTGCTGGCCAGCGGTGCGCCTTTAACGGGTGCGCGGGCATTGCTTAAAGCCAATCAGCCCGACGGATTCGATTGTCCCGGCTGTGCGTGGGGCGACCCGGAGCATGGCTCGTCGTTTGAGTTTTGCGAAAATGGTGTGAAGGCTGTCGCGTGGGAAGCCACCGAGCGACGCACGACGCCCAAGTTTTTCACCGAGCATACGGTCTCCGAACTGCGCTCGTGGACGGATTATGCGCTGGAGAACACCGGGCGTTTGACGCATCCGATGCGCTATAATGCGGCGAGCGATAAATATGAAGCGGTCGAATGGGACGAGGCTTTTGCGACCATTGGCAGTATTTTAAACAGCTTTGATACGCCGGATCGCGTTGAGTTTTATACATCGGGCCGTGCCTCCAATGAAGCCGCCTTTCTCTATCAGCTTTTCGTGCGCGCTTATGGCACCAATAATTTTCCCGACTGCTCGAACATGTGTCACGAGGCGAGCGGCGTTGCGCTGACACAGGCGGTCGGTGTTGGCAAAGGCACTGTTCTGCTTGAGGATTTCGAGCATGCCGATGCGATTTTTGTGGTTGGCCAGAATCCCGGCACCAATCATCCGCGTATGTTGGGTGATCTCAGGCGTGCCGCCGAGCGCGGTGCGAAGATTGTCGTCTTCAATCCAGTGCGCGAGCGCGGACTGGAACGTTTTTCCGATCCGCAAGACAAGCTCGAAATGATGCGTGGCGGCAGCGAAGCGATTGCCAGCGATTATTATCAGCCGCGTCTTGGCGGTGATATGGCCGCCTTCCGCGGCATGGCCAAGGCGGTGTTTGCGGCTGATGATGCAGCTCTCGCTAAGGGTGAACCGTCGGTTCTTGATCGGGAGTTTTTGGCGCAGCATACGGCCGAGTTTGAAGCCTATCGCAAGGCTGTTGATGCGACAACGTGGGAAGAAATCGAAGATCAGTCGGGTTTGTTGCGACAGTCACTCGAACATGCGGCACGCATTTATATGCAGGCTGGCAAGGTAATCTGCACATGGGCGATGGGTATCACGCAACATAGACATTCCGTCATCACCATTCGCGAGATCACCAATTTCATGCTGCTGCGCGGCAATATTGGCAAAACGGGTGCTGGTCTGTGTCCGGTGCGTGGCCATTCCAATGTGCAGGGTGATCGCACTGTTGGCATCAATGAAAAGCCATCAGCAGCGTTTTTAGATGCGCTGGAAAAAGAGTTTGGGTTCGAGGTGCCGCGTGCGCCCGGGCATAATGTGCTTGCTGCAATTGGTGCCATGCTTGATGGAACGGCGAAGGCCTTTATTGGGCTTGGCGGCAATTTTGCCCGCGCCACGCCGGATAGCCCGATCATTTCCAAAGCGCTGTCTTCGCAACGACTGACCGTGCATATCGCAACTAAGCTCAATCATTCGCATCTGGTGCCGGGGCAGGATTCGTTCATTCTCCCATGTCTTGGACGCACCGAGATTGATCTCAATTCCAAAGGCGTTGCGCAGATTGTAACGGTCGAGGATTCCATGAGCATGGTGCATGGCTCGGGTGGTATCAACAAACCAGCATCGTCCTTGTTGCGTTCGGAAATCGGTATTATCGCTGGAATGGCCAATGCGACGCTTGGAGCAAAGCCCGTCAATTGGCTGGCACTGGCTGATGACTATGATCTGATCCGCAATCATATTGCGAAGGTGCTGCCTGATTTTTACGATTTTAATGAGCGGGTTCGGGTGCCGCGCGGCTTCCATTTGCGCAATTCTGCGCGAGAATTGGAATGGCGCACGCCAAAAGGCAAGGCGACGTTCTGGAGTGGAGCATTGCCGGAAGCGGTTGAACATCAACAGGCGCGTGGCAAGCCGGGGCGTTACGTCCTGCAAACCTTCCGCAGCCATGATCAGTATAACACGACAATTTACGGCATGGATGATCGTTATCGCGGCGTGTATGGTGAGCGTCAGGTCGTGTTCATGAACCCTGCCGATATGTCGGATATTGGTGTTGAAGCGGGTGACCGTGCGGATATTGTCGGCGAATTCAATGATGGTGTTGAGCGCGTTGCCCGTAATTTCCGTTTTGTGCCTTACGATATTCCACGTGGTTGTATTGCTGGCTACTATCCCGAGATGAATGTGCTCGTGCCGCTTGGTAGCGCTGGTGAAGGCAGCGATACACCGACATCAAAATCGGTTATCGTTTCATTCCGGCCGGTGCAGGCTGTGAGTGCGTGACCGACGCCACTGACTATATGGCGCTGGTCGATGCAATCGAAGCGCAATCCGGCAAAATCTCGCGGCTGGGTGCCGGCATTCTTGCGGCCGCGGCACTTGAAATTGCATCGGACAGCCGCAGTTTTGCACGAATATTGGGAGTTGCCCATGCGCTTGTGTTGCGCGAAATTGCAGCATTGAGCGTAGAGGGTGGTTATATTTCTATTCTTCAACGCGATGAGCGAACACAGCGTACAAAATATGCGCTCAACGCTTCTGCTGTTCGACTTATTGAAGATACACGCAGATAATTTATTCTGCTTCTTGTTTTGTCCGGCGGCGGTGCCGATATTCCGGAGACTTCAGAAATGGCAGTTAATGATGTTTAGAAGGCGTGCTTTCCTTAGCACTCATTTAATAGCATTGTGCGCGCCGTAGAAACAGGCGAGAATCGTTCAAATGGCTAGTGAAATTCCTCCGCTTATGCAGTTAAGAGAGGTTCGTCTTCGAGCTATTGCGCTGGTTCTTTTGACTAGCGGCATTGTCGGTGGTTCTGGCTATGTTGCACATGCCGAAATGAGCGGGACGATTCCTGTTGCTGTGGTTGAAAGCACGCTTGTTGATTATCAGCCGCAACTGACCCTATCGGGGGCTATCGCAGCCCGCTCGCTTGTGAACGTATCTTTCCGTGTGAACGGCCAAGTTGTTGAACGCCTTGTCGAAATTGGCCAGCATGTCAATAAAGGGGAAGTTCTTGCGCGCATCGATAATGCTGAGCAGCAGGCCAATATGCGGGTTGCGCAGGCCTCGCAGGATGCAGCGCGTGCGCAGCTCGTGCAAGCTGAGGCAAGTTTCAAACGACAACAGGCTTTGTTGGAGCAGGGGTTTACGACGCGCAGTCAGTTCGATCAGGTGCAACAGATTTTACGCACCGCGCAAAGCTCAGTAACCAACGCTGAAAGCCAGTTGAGTAATGCGCGTGACGAGCTGTCTTATACAGAGCTGCGCGCGCCTGTTTCAGGCGTTATAACGGCGCGTAACGTCGAGAGCGGACAGGTGGTGCAGGCCGCACAGACTGCGTTTTCGATTGCCGAAGACGGCGCACGCGATGCGATTTTCGATGTGCAGGAAACGCTGGTCAATCATGCCAAAATTGGCATGGGTGTGACGCTGGGTCTGCTTTCGGATGAAGAGGTTAAGACTGAAGGCAGCATTCGCGAAATTTCGCCGGTGGTTGATGCGCAAACTGGCACTGTGCGCGTGAAGGTTGGAATTTCGGACGTGCCTGAGCAAATGGCGCTTGGTGCAATCGTTACCGGCACCGTGCATATGGATGGGCGAGAAGTGTTTATTCTGCCGTGGAGCGCGGTCGCATCGAATGCCGGAAATACGGCCGTGTGGCGCGTGGCCAAGGATACGAAGCTCGCAGCGCTGGTTCCGGTGCAGGTGCTTGCTTTTGAGAAAGAGCGGGTGATCGTTGCGTCCGGTCTGAATGAAGGCGATCTGGTTGTGACCAAGGGTGCGCAGATGTTGCGCACGGGTGCCCAGACAGAGATTATTCAGGGTCTTGAAGGGGCAGCTGCGCAATGAAGCCGTCTATGAAAATCTTTGGCTCTCTTGCTTTGGCGGGAGCGCTTGTTGCGCTGGCAGCCTGTGGCAAGGAGGATGATAAGTCCGCAGAAGCCGCTCCTGTTCGTCCGGTGCTTTACACAATTGCTACGCCAAAGCCTGCGATACAAACCAGTTTTGCCGGTACAATCGAGCCGCGCTATTCGACTGATCTCGCTTTTCGGGTGCTGGGGCGATTGATTGCGCGTCCTGTCATTGTTGGTGATCTCGTCAAAAAAGGCGAGACAGTCGCCATGCTTGATCCTACGGCACTTGATCTTTCTGTGCAGTCGGCAAAAGCTGATCTTGCAAGTGCGCAGGCGCAATATGCCAATGCTGCCGCGAGTGAGGAGCGTCTTCATATTCTGCTCAAAGGCAGCAATATTTCGCAAGCCGATTATGATGCCGCAAAGCAGGCGCGTGACAGCGCACAGGCCGGGCTTGAAAAAGCACAGGCTGGTTTGCGCAAGGCGGAAGATCAGCGTGGTTATGCAGTTTTAAGCCCGGATTTTGACGGGGTTATTTCAGCCACCAATGCGGAAGTTGGACAAGTGGTTGCAGCAGGCCAGGCTGTGATGACAGTAGCGCGACCGGATATTCGCGAAGCCGTTCTTGATATACCTGACAATATGACTGAGTTTTTTGCGGCAGGAACGCCATTTCATGTTCAGCTTCAGGCCGATGGAAGTGTCACAGGGCAGGGAACTGTGCGTGAAGTTGCACCGCAAGCGGATGCGCAAACACGCACGCGTCGTGTTCGTATAGCACTTGAAAATCCACCAGAAGGTTTCCGGCTTGGCGCAACCATTCGCGCAGGCCGCACACGGTCGCAGAACGATCATGTGATCTTGCCGATTGAGGCGCTGGTGGAGAAAGACGGTAAAACGGCAATCTGGGTCGTTGATCCCAAAACGCAGACCGTAAGCCTTCATGATATTGAGGTTGTGGAGCGCGGTCGCGATAGTTTTATGGCCAATAATGTTGAAGCGGGTAGCTACGTGGCAACGGCTGGCGTGAACCAGCTTGAAGAAGGACAAAAAGTCCGGCTGGATGCGAAGGGGAGCGGCCTGTGAAAAAAGGTTTTAATCTTTCTGACTGGGCTTTGAACCATCGTTCGCTGGTCTGGTATTTCATGCTGGTTTTTCTGGTTGCAGGCTTTGTCTCCTATCTCGACCTTGGCCGTGCGGAGGATCCTGAATTTACCGTAAAGACGATGGTTGTTCAGGCAAGCTGGCCGGGTGCGTCCATTGATGAGACGATGAATCAAGTCACCGACCGGCTTGAAAAGAAGCTCGAAGAGCTGGATACGCTTGATTATACGCGCAGCGTGACCACGCCCGGCAAGTCGGTGGTGTTTGTGTTCTTGAAAGACACTGTGCGCAAGGAACAAGTGACCAAGGCGTGGTCCGAGGTTCGGCACATGCTGGATGACATCAAACCCACTTTGCCTGAGGGCGTTTATGGTCCTTATTACAATGACAAGTTTGGCGATGTGTTTGGCAATATTTATGCTTTCACATCCGATGGGTTGTCGATGCGCCAATTGCGCGACTATGCGGAAGATGTACGAACCAAAATTCTGACTATTCCAAGCGCTGGTAAGGTTGAGTTGATCGGCGCGCAGGATGAGGCGATCTATCTCGAATTTTCAACTCGTCAGGTGGCAGCCCTTGGTCTTGATCAGCAGGCTATTCTGAAAGCGCTTCAGGATCAGAATGCGATAACGCCGTCGGGTGTCGTGCAGGCAGGCCCGGAGCGCATCAGCGTACGGGTGAGTGGTCAGTTTAACTCAGAAGATGATCTTCGTGCCGTCAATTTGCGCGTCAATGATCGCTTCTTCCGCCTCTCGGACGTTGCCACAATCACACGCGGCTATGTTGACCCGCCAACAGCGATTTTCCGCGTGAATGGCGAAGATGCCATTGGGATTGCAGTTGGTATGAAGCCAAATGGCAATCTGCTGGAGTTTGGCGAAAAGCTTGACGCGATGATGGATAAGGTGAAAGCCGATCTGCCCGTCGGTATCAATGTTTCCAAAGTTGCTGACCAGCCAGAAGTGGTTCAGGACGCGGTGTCAGGTTTTACCAAAGCGCTGTTTGAAGCGGTGGTGATTGTTCTGGCCGTCAGCTTCATCAGCCTTGGTCTGCGAGCTGGTTTTGTGGTCTCGCTCTCGATCCCGCTTGTGCTGGCGATTACCTTCCTCGTCATGTCGCTGATGGACATTTCGCTGCAACGTGTGTCGCTGGGTGCGCTGATCATCTCGCTCGGGCTTCTGGTCGATGATGCGATGATTGCTGTGGAAATGATGGTGGCGCGGCTTGAACACGGCGATCCCATCCATAAAGCCGCGACTTACGTCTATTCGCACACCGCATTTCCGATGCTCACAGGTACGCTTGTGACCATTGCGGGCTTTATCCCGATTGGCCTTAATTCCAGTCAGGCAGGCGAATATACTTACACGCTGTTTGTGGTGATTGCGGTTTCGCTGATCGTTTCATGGATTGTGGCGGTGCTGTTTGCGCCGCTTCTGGGTGTGACGATATTGCCGAAAAAGATGAAGCATCATGAGCATAAGCCCAGCCGGTTTTTTCAAGCTTTCTCAAAAACACTGCTGCTGGCGATGCGCCATAAATGGATCACCATTGTCGCAACGGTAGCTTTGTTTGTCGTCTCGGTTTTTGGAATGGGCTTTATTGAGCGCCAGTTTTTCCCGGAATCGGATCGCCCTGAACTGGTGATCGACTGGACACTGCCGCAGAACAGCTCGATTGCGGATACCAAAGCGCAGATGGAGCGCTTTGAGCAGACGATGCTTAAGGACAATCCAGATATCGAACACTGGAGTACCTATATCGGGCAGAGCGCAATTCGTTTCATTCTGTCGTTCGATGTGCAGCCAGCCAATCCTTATTTCGGGCAGATGGTCGTGGTCGCGAAAGACGTCGACGCACGCGATCGCCTGAAAGAAAAATTCGATGAGGTGCTGCGCAAGGACTATGTTGGCACTGATACGTTCGTGAAATTCCTGGAACTTGGGCCGCCGGTCGGGCGACCGGTGCAGTATCGCATTTCCGGGCCTGACATTCAGCAACTGCGTGGCATCGCGCAGGATTTCGCAGGCGTCATGAGTGCCGATAAGCGCCTTGGTGTTGTCAGCTATAACTGGAATGAACCGGGCCGGGTTATTCGGGTCGATGTGATGCAGGACAAGGCACGCAAGCTTGGTATTTCATCCAAGGATATTGCAACGACCTTAAATAGCGTGGTGGGCGGTATTCCGGTCACGCAAGTGCGCGATTCGATCTATCTGATTGATGTGATCGTGCGCGCGCAGAAGCATGAACGCGATTCCATTGACACATTGCAGAGCCTGCAAATCGCAACGGGCAACGGAACTTCGGTCCCGCTCGCAGCTATTGCCAATTTCCGCTACGAGCTTGAGCAGCCGGTTGTTTATCGCCGTTCGCGCATTCCAACCATCACCGTTGCAGCTGGCATTAACGATAACACCATGCCGGATACAATTGTCAGCGAGTTGCAGCCTTCGGTGAACAGTTTCATCGAAAAACTGCCAGCGGGTTATTCGATTGTGACGGCGGGTACAGTTGAAGAAAGCGGCAAGAGTCAGGGACCGATTGCTGCCGTTGTGCCGCTGATGCTTTTTGTGATGGCAACTGTGCTGATGTTGCAATTGCAAAGTTTCCAGCGCTTGTTCCTCGTGGTCGCCGTTGCGCCTCTTGGACTGATCGGTGTTGTTGCAGCGCTGCTTCCAAGCGGGAAGCCGCTTGGTTTTGTTGCAATCCTCGGCGTACTGGCGTTGATCGGCATTCTGATCCGTAACTCAGTCATTCTGATCGTTCAGGTTGAGGAACATATCAGCGAGGGCATGCATCCATGGGATTCGGTTGTGCAGGCAAGCCAGCATCGTATGCGGCCTATCGCATTGACCGCCGCAGCTGCAAGTCTGGCGCTGATCCCGATTGCGCGGGAAGTGTTCTGGGGCCCAATGGCTTACGCCATGATGGGCGGCATTATCGCCGGAACAGCGATTACACTTTTGTTTCTGCCAGCGCTTTATGTTGCATGGTTCCGCATCAAGGAGCCGGATGCAAAAGCAGATGAAACAACGGTGGAGCCACAGCCACAACATTGATATGGATTGAGTGATCCAACTGGAGAATGATCATGCAAACTGCTCCATCGTTGATGCTGCAAGAAACCGAACAGTCACCGTCTGTCGTGGCGATGCTTCTTGAGGCTGAGGCCGGGACATTTGCTGAAATTAGCCGCCTTTTTGAAAAGCAGCCCGCAGTGATTACGACAGCGGCCCGCGGTTCATCTGATCATGCTGCGACGTTTTTCAAGTATCTGATGGAGATTGCGACCGGCATTCCGGTTGCCTCGATTGGGCCATCGGTGGCCTCCGTTTATGGCGCACAACTGAAACTGACAGGAGGGCTGCATTTCACGGTTTCGCAATCGGGTGCCAGCCCGGATATTATTGCGGTGCAGGACGCTGCAAAGCGGGGAGGGGCGACAACCGTTGCAGTGGTCAACGTCACGGATAGTCCGCTTGCGAAGGGTGCAGATATTGTGCTCGCCCTTCATGCGGGTGAAGAGAAAAGCGTTGCTGCAACGAAATCCTTTATTGCATCAGTTGCTGCGCTTTCAGGCGTGGTTGCTGCTGCCAGCAACGATGTGCGGCTGAAGGAGGGTTTGAGCCGCTTGCCAGAAGCACTTTCCGCAACGAAGCCGGAAGGTCGTGAGGCAGTGGAAGACCTGTTGGTTGAGGCAAAGTCGCTGTTCACAGGTGGACGCGGCACGGCCTATGCCATTTCCCTTGAAGCCGCACTCAAGGCCAAGGAAACCGCCAATATTCATGCGGAAGCATTCTCGCTTGCCGAGCTGATGCATGGGCCGATGCGGCTGGTGGAAGCTGGTTTTCCAATTCTGTCGTTCATTCCGCAGGATGAGGCGCTTGAAACAAGCATTCAGGCACTGGGCAGGCTTGGATCGTTCGGCGCGAACCTTGTCTCGTTTGGTGATGCTTCGGTGCCGGGCCATCGGGTGCCGTCTGCGAGCACCGGCAACGGCCATCTCGGCCCGCTGGTTTCGCTCATCAACTATTATCGGATCATTGAATCGGTCACGCGCCGCAAGGGCTACGATCCCGATAAGCCCCGTCATTTGAACAAGGTGACTTCGACCGTCTAAAGAATACTCCTACAAATTTGCTCATCACGCATTATCGACTTGATAGCGCAATCCGGTCAGTGCATTACGCATTCTGGCATGGTGATCGTTGCTCTGTAGAGTAAAAATCATCATGCGAATGAGCCTGCACGATGGATCGGTTCCGCTTAATGGGAAATCTCAGAGCCGCTCTATCGATTGGTAATACGCATTATTCGACGCAAAACCGCTCCGCACTTTTGGCTCGAAAATGCTTTAAAGGAAGTCCGATGCATAACTTTGTCCTGACCGTCACCTGCAAGTCCACCCGCGGTATTGTTGCTGCGATCTCGGGTTATCTTTCGGGCAAAGGGTGTAATATCATTGACAGCGCCCAGTTTGACGATCTTGACACGGGTCGCTTCTTCATGCGCGTCAGCTTTATTTCTGAAGAAGGTGTTGCGCTCGATGTTCTGCGCGATGGATTTGCGCCGATAGCTGCGCCGTTCGAGATGGATTTCGACTTCCACGACAATGCCCATCGCACGAAGACGCTTTTGATGGTCTCGCGTTTTGGTCATTGTTTGAATGATCTTCTGTATCGCTGGAAAATCGGTGCGCTGCCGATCGATATTGTCGGCGTTGTGTCGAACCACTTCGATTATCAGAAGGTTGTCGTTAATCACGATATTCCGTTCCACCATATCGCTGTCACCAAGGCCAACAAGCCGGAAGCCGAACAGCGGCTGCTGGACATTGTCGAGAATACGGGCACGGAGCTTGTGGTTCTTGCGCGTTATATGCAGGTTCTGTCTGATTCACTTTGCCAGAAAATGTCAGGTCGAATCATCAATATTCATCATTCATTCCTGCCATCGTTTAAGGGGGCAAACCCTTACAAGCAGGCCTATGAGCGCGGTGTGAAGCTGATTGGTGCGACAGCGCATTACGTGACGGCTGATCTTGATGAAGGTCCGATCATCGAGCAGGACGTTGCGCGCGTGACCCATGCGCAGAGTGCGGCTGATTATGTGTCCATTGGCCGTGATGTTGAAGCGCAGGTTCTGGCCCGCGCCGTTCACGCCCATATTCATCACCGTTCATTCCTCAACGGCAATCGTACCGTCGTATTCCCGGCTTCGCCTGGGTCCTTCGCCTCCGAACGTATGGGCTGATATTGAGGCTCTGGCGGCCTGCAAATCGCGTCTTTTTGCGCTTCCGGTGCTCACGTACTCAAGTACGCTGTGCGCCGGTTCTCAAAAGCCACGATTTTCGGCACGCCATAACCACAATCTCGCTAGTCGCATGGGTTAGTGAAGCATCGGTCGATACGTTGCGGCCATAAAAAACCCCGTTTTTGGCGGGGTTTTCTTTTGATCTATCGTGAGGCCGATTAGTCGATGTCGAAGGAAACGCCCTGTGCGAGCGGCAGAGCCTTCGAGTAGTTGATGGTGTTGGTTGCGCGGCGCATATAGCCCTTCCACGCATCCGAACCCGATTCACGGCCACCGCCGGTTTCCTTTTCGCCGCCAAATGCGCCGCCGATTTCAGCACCCGAAGTGCCGATATTGACGTTTGCAATACCGCAATCCGAACCTTCAACCGAAAGGAAGCGCTCTGCTTCCTGCAAGTTGAGCGTGAAAATCGACGAGGACAGGCCTGCACCAACTTCGTTATGGCTCGCCAGCACGTCGTCGAAGTCGGAATATTTCATGACGTAAAGGATCGGTGCGAAGGTTTCTTCGAGAACCGGGCCTTCCTGCTTTGGCATTTCAACGATAGCCGGACGCACATAGTAAGCGTTTTCATGGCCAGTATCGACGCGTTCGCCGCCCTGTACCTTGCCGCCGTGAGCAGCTGCTTCCTTGAGTGCCTTCTGCATGTTGTCGAAAGCAACCTTGTCGATCAATGGACCGACCAGAGCTGTGGTTTCGAGCGGCGAACCAACGGTAACGCTGGCATATGCCTTCTGCAGACGTGGGACGAGAGCGTCGTAAACGCTTTCATGCACGAACAGACGACGAAGCGTGGTGCAACGCTGACCAGCGGTGCCCATTGCACCGAAAGCGATTGCGCGCAGCGCCATGTCGAGATCGGCCGATGGGCAGACGATACCGGCATTGTTGCCGCCGAGTTCGAGGATTGCACGTGCAAAACGCTTTGCAAGGCGTGGACCAACTTCGCGGCCCATGCGGGTCGAACCGGTTGCTGAAAGAACAGGAACCTTCGGGCTGTCAACGAGAACTTCACCAACAGTTCGGTCGCCGAGTACAACTTCAGCCAGACCTTCTGGAGCATCGCCAAAACGCTTGATGGCGCGCTTCAGGATTGCGTCACATGCAATAGCGGTGAGCAGGGTCTTTTCCGATGGCTTCCAGACAACCGCGTTGCCGCAAACGAGAGCGAGCGCCGAGTTCCATGCCCAGACAGCAACAGGGAAGTTGAAGGCCGAGATAACGCCGACAACGCCAAGCGGATGCCAGGTTTCCATCATGCGATGGCCAGCGCGTTCGGTTGCGATGGTAAGACCGTAGAGCTGACGCGACAGACCGACTGCGAAATCACAGATGTCGATCATTTCCTGTACTTCGCCAAGGCCTTCCGAAGGAATCTTGCCAGCTTCGAGCGATACGAGACGGCCGAGATCTTCTTTGGAAGCGCGGAGTTCTTCACCCAGAAGACGGATCAGTTCGCCACGCTTTGGAGCTGGAACAGTGCGCCAAGCGCGGAAAGCTTCGTCAGCCTTGTCGATGATCTTGACGGCATCTTCTTTGCTGTGAGTTTTGATCGAAGCGATCTGTTCACCGGAGACCGGGCTGAAGCCAGCGAGGTCGCCCGACGTGTAAAGGTCTGCATCAACGCCAAGCTTTGCAAGCAGATCAGCGGCTTCTTTTTTCACGTCGAGTTTTTTAACAGCGGTGTTCATATTTATCCTCTTAACCTGTCTAATCACGAGAGCAGTTCAAATTAGAGCGGTTTCGAAGTTACTGCTCTCGTTGTTTATATTTACGCATTGTCCGACGCAAAACCGCTTCGCACTTTTGCTGGAAATGCTTAGTTATTCGGCTGCTTCAAGACCGCTCAGGCGGGCCTGTACAGCTTCGATGGATTCGCGTTCAATACGAGCATAATGCTCGAATTCATTAAGAACCTTTGCACCAAGGTCTTCCTCGAAACGCTTCTGGTTCGGGCTTTCCACAAAATCCTGCGCGTCGTCGTCGCCCAGATTGGACTGGAAGATACCAGCGGCACTGACCGGCAGGAAGTCTTCATAGATGATCGGATCGAACTGGACTGCGCCGCCTTCGATCAGAGTTTCAATATCGGTGTCAGGTTTGAAAGCTGCAAGACGTGCGGCATCCTTAACCGAGTAGGCGAAATAGCCAAGCGCTTCTTCGCGAATGCCTGCCCATGTGTCAGGGAAAGCGGCAAAGGTGTCGCTCAGTGCCTTCACATATTCAGCCGAGTTCGAACCATCAGGCGCCGGGCGTGCAATGGCACGGGTGTCGTTGAGCAGCTTGTCGTAAAGTGCTCGGCCCTTTGGTGTCAATGCTACGCCGCGCTGTTCGATTTCACCGAAACGGGCGGTGTGAGAGCCTGGGGTCCAGGTGCCATCTGCGCTGACAAACGAGACTTCTTCTTCCAGCGCCTTGAACGAGGTCTGGCGCAGAAGGATCGGGCATTTGCGGGTTGGTGGACCTTCGACAACTGCCTTCGGGTTGATGCCGCGATCCGGCATCTGAACCTGCACAGCGTCGATGTCGAGCGTGCGTGGTGTCAGGTGGTTGATGTGTGGACCCTTGAAGGACACAACGTCGGCGATCAGGCGATGCGCATCGTGGAGGCGATGGTAAAGCTCTGCGCTTACATTGGCATGATCGTGCCAGCGGAATGTTTCCAGCACTTCTGCAACGAAGGTTTTTGCGTCAGCTTCATCAAGGCCGCCATTGGTTTCGGCTTTCTCGACAAGCGCGATTGCTCCCGGCGTGAAGATGTTACGCTTCGCCAGAACTTCTTCCGATTCTTCGCGCAGCTTTGCGTCGGCAATCAGATCAAGGCGCAGGAGTGATGTGAAAACACGGAATGGATTGTGCTTGAGGGCCGCATCGTCAATCGGGCGGAAGGCGGTGGAATGCACGGGTACCCCCGCAGCACTCAGATCGTAGTAACCAACCGGGAACATGCCCATGACCGAGAAAACGCGGCGCATCATCGACAGTTCAGCGGCAGTACCCAAACGGATTGCACCGTGACGTTCTTCGGAAATGCGCTCAAGCGAGTCGGTCTCCGTCAAACGCTCATGCAGTTGTGTGTCGTCTGCGAGGACCTTTGCGTTCACATCGGAGACGAGTTCCATCAATGTGCCATAAGCAGGCACTTCTTCCTTATACATGGCCGACATGGCTGCCGAAAAGGCGGAGCGAATGGCGTCCGGTGAAACGAATTTCTGCGCGTTCATTGCAAGAGCTTCCGTAGAAGTTGGTTCGTCTGCCTGGAAGGTATGTGTGATAATAAAAAACATACCGCGATTATGATGAAAATGTATCATATCAGCCGTTTTGCCGTTATGATCGCGACGAACGCAACTATGTTAATGCGAGATTGGAATGAAGCTTAGCAGGAGACTGATCCCCGACATTGCCACGCTGCAAGCGTTTGAATGTGCGGCCCGCCATGGCAGTTTCACGCAGGCTGCCAACGAATTGAACCTCACACAAAGCGCTGTCAGCCGTCAGATCAAGGATCTCGAAAGTCAGCTCGGGGTCTTGTTGTTTGAGCGCATCCGCCAGCGCATTCTTTTATCTGATGCAGGGCGAAAGTTCCTGCCGGAAGTGCGGCGTCTGCTCAACCAGACTGAGGATACCATGTTGCGCGCTATGGCGTCAGCGCAATCGACATCGTCATTCAGCGTGGCGACGCTGCCGACTTTTGGTACACGCTGGCTGATGCCGCGCATCCCGGATTTTATTGAAAAGCATCCCGGGATTGCTATCAATGTGGCTTCGCGTTCCGGCGTTTTCGACTTTGAAGAACAGCCGTTTGACCTTGCCATTCATTATGGACAGCCGGTCTGGGCACATGCGACCTGCACCTTCCTGTGCTCAGAAGTGATTGTGCCTGTGGCAAGCCCGAGCCTTTTGAAAGCACGCCATCCGGCAAACCCCGAAGAGCTGGAAGATGAGCCGTTGCTGCATCTTGCGACCCGCCCTAAAATGTGGGCGCAATGGTTTGAAAGCTGTGGCGTTGAAGGCAAGTCGGCTTATCGTGGTCACCGTTTTGATCAGTTTTCGATGGTGATCGGGGCGGCACTTGCAGGCCTTGGCTTCGCGCTGTTGCCGCTTTATCTGATCGAGCAGGAATTGCGCAACGGTGAACTGGTCATGCTTTTTGAGCAGCCGATGCGGACCGAGAATGACTATTATCTGGTGGTTCCGGAAGGCAAACTTGAGAACCCGCTGACGCAGGTTTTCTGTCAGTGGATCGCTGGACAGGTGGGGAACGTTGTTCTTTAGTATAGGTCATTCCGAACGAGCATGAATTGTTGCGCAAATATTGCTGTCCTTGTGGCTTCCGCGGCGTGAAATAGCCAGCACGGCACTAGTCGCCGGTTTTTCATTATACGAAATGGTTGTCTTGAATGTTGAACGATCCGCGCTCGCATGGCCTTTGGGAAAAGACCGCTCCTGCTGCACCGAAGACCACGTCGCTGAATGGTGACCTGGCCGCCGATGTGGTGATCGTGGGCGGCGGATTTACCGGCCTTTCGACGGCTTTGCATCTGGCTGAAAAAGGCACCAACGCCGTCGTACTGGAAGGCGTTGAGATCGGCTATGGTGGTTCCGGTCGCAATGTGGGCCTTGTCAATGCTGGCATGTGGGTGATGCCGGATGATTTGCCGGGCGTGCTTGGCCAGCAATATGGCGACCGTCTGCTTGATGTGCTCGGCAATGCGCCGAAGCTGGTTTTTGAAATCATCGAGAAACACAAGATTGCCTGCGAAGTGGAAAAGCAGGGTACACTGCATTGCGCTGTTGGTAAGAAAGGTCTCAAGGAGCTTGAAGACCGCTATGAACAATGGGCGCGGCGCGGTGCCAATGTGAAGCTGCTCGACGCAAAGGAAACCGAAGCCAAGGTCGGCACCAAGGCCTATTCCGGATCGCTGCTCGATCTGCGCGCCGGAACAATTCAGCCGCTTGCCTATGTGCGCGGGCTTGCGCATGCAGCCGTTGCTGCGGGTGCCCGGATTTTCACGCAAAGCCCTGTGATCGGCGCCAGCGAACAGAATGGCAAATGGGTGGTCAGGACGGCTTCCGGCACGGTTACGGCTGACTGGATCGTGGTTGCAACCAACGCCTATACTAATGTGCCATGGCCGGAAGTGCGCGCCGAGCTTGTGCATCTGCCCTATTTCAACATGGCCACCAAGCCTCTCTCGGACAATATCAAGCGTTCGATTCTGCCGGAGCGTCAGGGCGCTTGGGACACCAAGGAAGTTCTGTCGTCTTTCCGCTTTGACCAGCAGGGCCGTCTTGTGTTTGGCAGCGTCGGTGCGCTGCGCAATACGGGTGCGAGTGTGCATAAGGCATGGGCAAAGAAGTCGCTCAAGCGTCTCTTCCCGCAAATCGGCGACGTGGAATTTGAATCGGAATGGTATGGCAAGATCGGCATGACCAATGACAGTCTGCCGAAGTTCCATCGCCTTGCACGCAATGTTGTAGGCTTCTCCGGCTATAACGGTCGTGGCATTGCGCCGGGCACAGTGTTCGGCAAACATCTGGCGAAACTCGTTTCAGGCGAAATCAGCCAGGCTGATCTGCCGCTTCCGGTCAGCGATCCAAAAGAACAGAGTTTCCGCGGTCTGCGTGAAGCCTATTATGAAGCAGGCGCTCAGGTGGCACATGCGGCTGAGATAATTATTTGAGACTGTCATATAATTGAAGTCTAAGTCCTTTATGGCATCCGCATCGCTTCCAGAGTGGAAGGGATGCGGAAGGTAAAATGATCGTTGGATCGATGCCCTTCTGCGGATCAAAAATCTGCCGGAGGGCATTTTGCTTTCTGTAATCAGTTCCGATTTTCTGGCAGATGTTTTAGAGATTTGTTTGACAGGTGAGTCATGAACAGGAATGATCGCGCTTCTCGATATGACAGTATCTGCGCCATTTCGGCTCGTATGCAGCGCAATCACGCTGGAGCGGCGGCACATGCTGCTGAAAACCACACAGAAATTCGAGGAAAGAACGCCATGACCAAGATGCTGAAGCGCGCTACAGCAATTCCTGCTCTTCTTGCTCTGTCTATCGTTGTTGCGCAGGCCGACACGTTGACGCTTTACACCTCGCAGCCAGAAGCTGATGCGACCAAGACGGTTGAAGCTTTCCGCAAGGCCAATCCGGACACGGATGTGCAGATTTTCCGCTCAGGTACGAGCGAACTCCTCACCAAGCTTGCCGCCGAATTTTCGGCTGGCGCGCCGCAACCTGATGTTCTGCTGATCGCTGATGCGGTGACGATGGAAGGTCTCAAGAAGGACAAGCGCCTTCTGCCTTACACCGAGGCTAAGGTCGATGGTTTTTCCGCCGATAGTTATGACGCTGACAAGACCTATTTCGGCTCCAAGCTGATTACCACCGGCATTGCTTATAATACAGGCGCTGCACAAAAGCCTGGACATTGGGCCGATCTCGCCAAGGCGGACTATAAGGGTCAGGTTGTCATGCCAAGCCCGCTTTATTCGGGTGCTGCGGCTTATCTCTTAAGCGGCTTTGCGCTCGATAAGGATCTTGGCTGGGACTATTTCAAGAACCTCAAAGCCAATCAACTTGCAAGCGTTAAGGGCAATGGTGCTGTGCTGAAGTCGGTTGCAAGTGGCGAAAAGCCATATGGCATTCTGGTGGATTTCATGGCGCTCAACGCCAAGGCCAAGGGTTCGCCGATCGAGTTCGTGTTTCCGTCGGAAGGTGTGCCTGCCGTAACCGAACCAGTTGCGATCATGGCGACCGCCAAGAACGTCGATGGTGCCAAGAAGTTCGTGGACTTCATCCTGTCGGATGATGGTCAGAAGCTGGCATTGGAGCAGGGCTATCTGCCTGCCAAGGAAAGTGTTGGCCGTCCTGCATGGCTGCCAGAAGGCACCAAGATCAACATCATGTCGATTGATACCCAAAAGGTTCTCAATCAGACGGATGCCGACAAGAAGCAGTTTTCTGAGCTGTTTGGCGGATAAAGTCTAAAATGCGCATGTTTCGATATATTCAGGGCCGTGATACGGCCCTGATTGTTGGCGTCACGCTGATTGTTGCTGTTTTGTCGCTGCTTCCAATGGCACGGCTGCTTGTTGAGCTTGTTGCGCCGCAGGGACAATTTTCGACATCGGTTCTTTCCGAAACATTGAGCAGCCGTTCCACATGGGTTGCCACTTGGCATTCCCTGCAGATCGGTATTGGCGGTACGCTGCTGGCACTTGTGTTTGGCATTGTGGCGGCCTTGCTCGTCGGCCTTACAGATATGCGCGGGCGCAATATCTTCGTGCTTTTCTATGTGACCCCGCTGCTGATTGCGCCACAGGTAACTGCGCTGGCGTGGCTCCAGCTTTTCGGACCTTCCAGCCAGTTCCTCAAGATCATCGGCATGGCGCCGCCACTGGGAAGCCGCAATCCGCTCTATTCCGTCTGGGGCATTATTTTTCTGCTTGGCGTACAATATGGACCGCTGGTCTTTCTGATTGTGCGGGCGGGCTTGCGCAAGCTCCCGCGTGAATTGGTGGAAGCGGGCCTGAGTGCTGGTGCCAGCAAATGGACCGTTCTTCGCACCATCATTCTGCCGCTGATGACGCCATCGATCATCGGTGCTGCGGCTTTGGCTTTCGTGTCGTGCGTCGGCAATTTCGGCATCCCGGCATTTCTTGGCATTCCATCGAATTATCTCGTTCTGCCAACGCTGATTTATCAGCGTCTTGCGGGCGGCGGGCCAGCCGTGCTGTCGAGTGTTGCCGTACTCTCTGTGTTGATTGGTCTGATCGCCATGGCAGGGATCGCAGCACAGGACTATGCCTCGCGGCGTCGCGACTTCCGCATTGTTTCAACGTCGCTTCCAGCTGCACCTTTTGCGCTTGGCGCATGGCGCATATGGGCGGAACTGGCTGCATGGCTGTTGATCGTCATCGTGCTGTTTCTGCCGCTGATTGGTTTGACGCTTTCAGCACTGGTTCCGGCCTATGGCGTGCCGCTGACATTTGCGACGGCCACGCTGGAGAACTTCCGCTTTGTCATGTTTGAACATGGTGGTTCCGCGCGTGCCTTTGGCAATAGCCTGATGCTGTCCTTTGCGGCGGCCGTCTTTGCTGTGCTGATTGCGGTTCCGCTTGCCTATATGCTTGCATGGCGCAAACGGCGCTGGACGCCGATCCTCAACTTCGCCGCCGAGATGCCCTATGCGTTACCGGGTGTCGTGCTGGCCATTGCTTGCCTGCTGATGTTCTTGAAGCCGCTGCCAGTGGTGGGTGTCAGCCTTTATAACACGCTCTGGATTATCCTGTTTGCCTATCTTGCGCGCTTCTTCGTGCTGGCGCTGCGGCCAACGGTTGCTGGTTTGCATCAGATTGACCGTGCGCTGGAAGAAGCCGCGCGAATTGCAGGCGCTGGCCTTTTCTATCGCCTCAGGACCATTATATTTCCTCTTGTCGCACCAGCGACGCTTGCAGGCGGCGTGCTTATTTTCATGACCGCATTCTGTGAGCTGACGGTTTCAGCGCTTTTATGGGCGTCGGGATCGGAAACGCTGGGCGTGGTGATGTTTTCTTTTGAACAGGCGGGCGATTCCGCCTATGCGGCTGCCATATCCATTCTGGCCGTTGCGGTGACATTCATGCTGATGCTTGCAACAAATCTGTTTGCGCGGCGTCTTCCAAACGGGGTGCTGCCATGGCGCGACTGAAAATCGCTTCTGTTTCCAAAGTGTTCAACGAGTTCCAGGCCCTGTCTGACGTGTCGCTCGATGTGAAGGATGGCGAGTTTGTTGCCATTCTCGGACCATCTGGCTGCGGTAAGACCACGCTTCTGCGGATGATTGCTGGTTTTGAAGATGTTGACGGGGGCGAAATCCATATTGGTGACAATCGCGTTTCCCATGTGGACGGTAATGTGCCACCCGAAAAGCGGCAGGTCGGTATTGTCTTCCAGAATTATGCGCTCTGGCCGCATATGACGGTCGCCGAGAATGTGGGCTATAGTCTGCGGGTGGCAAAGGTTGCCAAAGCCGAGCGTGAACGTCGCGTGAAAGAAGCGCTTGCGCTGGTCGATCTGGACGGGTTTGGTGATCGCCGCCCGGCCAATCTATCGGGTGGCCAGCGGCAGCGTGTGGCTTTGGCGCGGTGTCTGGTCGCAGCCCCTTCGCTGGTCTTGTTTGACGAACCGCTTGCCAATCTCGATGTGCACCTGCGGGCTTCGATGGAAGACGAGTTTGCGGCTTTCCACAAGCGCACCGGTACGACGATTATCTACATCACGCATGACCAGGCCGAGGCCATGGCGCTTGCTGACCGGATTGCAGTTCTCAATCACGGCAAGCTTCAGCAGTTCGATACGCCGCGCAAGCTTTATGAGGAACCGGCCAGCGAAATGGTCGCGTCCTTCATCGCGCATGGCATGGTTCTGCCGGCGGAAGTGGTGTCTTTTGCGCAAGCGGGACATTGCGAGGCGCTGGTGCTGGGCAGCCGTGCTGAGGTGCGTTGTTCCGGCATTGAAATGCCGCGTGCCAATGCGCAGCTCTGCATTCGTTCAGAAGATCTGGCATTGACCGAGGTCGGCGGCATTCCCGTGCGGGTCAAGCGTTCGGTCTATCGCGGTGGCGGTTCGCGTATCGAGGCACATCCGCTGACAAAACCGGATATTCACCTGCATTTTGAAGTGCGCGATCCGGTAAGACTGGAAGAAGGCGATGAAGTGCGTGTCGCCATTCGCGGTGGCTGGATTATTCCCACCGATGAAATGCCGGTGAGAAAAGTCTCCACCGGCTTTCCAATCGGCAACAAGATCTGAATGTGAAAAGGGCGGCTGTTGAAGCCGCCCTTTTTCTTATTTCTTCTTCATCGCTTCCAGAAGGGCTGCACCGAAACCGCCAGTTGATGGCTGCTCGTGTTTGCGCGGGGTGAAGTTCTGCTTTTGCGCGGGTCTTGCATCGCGCTGTGCATTGTTGCGCGGGGCAGTGGCTTCGCCGCCGTCCTTTCTCATCGTGAGGCCGATACGCTTGCGTGGCACATCCACTTCGGTCACGCGCACCTTCACCACATCGCCAGCCTTGACCACTTCATGCGGGTCTTTAACAAACTTATCAGCGAGTTGCGAAACATGGACAAGTCCGTCCTGATGCACACCGATATCGACAAACGCACCAAAGGCCGCAACATTGGTAACTGTGCCTTCCAGTATCATGCCGGGTTTCAGGTCTTTGATGTCATCAATGCCATCGGCAAAGGTCGCGGTCCTGAATTCAGGGCGCGGATCGCGGCCCGGCTTGTCGAGCTCGGCGATAATGTCACGCACGGTTGGCAGACCAAAACGCTCATCAACAAAGACACGCGGATCAAGCGCTTTCAATGCCGCACTGTCACCCATGAGGCTGCGCACATCGCGGCCACAGGCGGAAATGATTTTCTTTGCAACGCCATAGGCTTCCGGGTGAACGGAGGACGCATCAAGCGGCTCGGTGCCGTTGGCGATACGCAGAAAGCCTGCGCATTGTTCAAAAGCGCGATTGCCGAGGCGGGCGACTTTCAGAAGCTCCTTGCGGTTCTTGAAGGCTCCCGCTTGATCGCGATGCGTAACAATTGCCTCGGCGAGCGACTTTCCCAGACCCGATACACGCGCCAGCAGTGAGGCGGATGCCGTGTTGAGATCAACCCCGACAGCGTTCACGGCATCTTCGACCACTGCATCGAGCGAACGCGCCAGACGGGACTGATCGACATCATGCTGATACTGGCCAACGCCGATGGATTTCGGTTCGATCTTGACGAGTTCCGCCAATGGGTCCTGCAGGCGGCGGGCGATGGAAACCGCACCGCGCAGCGATACGTCGAGCTGCGGAAATTCGGCGGCTGCGGCTTCTGACGCCGAATAGACCGATGCACCTGCTTCCGACACGATGACTTTGAGCGGTTTTGGCGCTGGCAGGTCGTTGAGCATATCCACGACAAGACGTTCGGTTTCGCGGCTGCCTGTGCCGTTGCCAATCGCAATCAGCTCGATCTTGTGTTTACGGATCAGGCTTGCAAGCTCGGCCTGTGTGCCACGCACATCGTTCTTTGGCGGAAACGGGTAGACCGTTGTTGTGTCGAGGAGTTTGCCAGTGCCATCGACGATTGCGACTTTGACGCCGGTGCGGATGCCCGGATCAAGGCCCATGGTGGCACGCGAACCGGCAGGGGCGGCGAGCAAGAGGTCTTTCAAGTTGCGGGCGAAGACGTTGATGGCTTCTTCCTCGGCGCGTTCACGCAGGTCGCGCATGAGGTCGAGTGACAAGGAGAGCGAGAGCTTGACGCGCCATGCCCAGCCTGCAACTTCCATCAGCCAGCGATCGCCTGGAAGCGTTGCACCAATATTATAGGCGGCTGCAATTTTGCGTTCGACCGGCTTTACCGGGGAGGTGTCGTCGGCGTCGATTTCAATGTCGAGCGACAGAAAATCCTCATTGCGACCGCGCAGCATGGCCAGAGCGCGGTGGCCTGCAACATTTGCCCAGCGTTCGGAATGGTCGAAATAATCGGAGAACTTTGCGCCTGCCTCCTGCTTGCCGTCGACAACGCGCGAACGGAGCACCGCGCGTTCTTTGAGATAGTTACGCAGATTACCGATCAGTTCAGCATTCTCGGTGAAGCCTTCGGCAATGATGTCGCGCGCGCCTTCAAGAGCTGCCTTCACATCGGCAACATCGCCGGTGACATATTGTGTGGCAATCTCGGCAGGGACCAGTCTGCGGTCGCTCAGAATAGCTTCGGCAAGCGGTCCAAGACCACGTTCGCGTGCGATTTCCGCTTTGGTGCGTCGCTTGGGTTTATAGGGAAGATACAGGTCTTCAAGCTCGGCCTTGGTCTGGACGCCTGCGATTTTGAGCTCCAGTTCTGGCGTCAGCTTTTCTTGCCCGCGGATCGATTCCAGAATGGAGGTGCGCCGTGCTTCAAGTTCACGCAGATAAGAAAGTCGCTCATCCAGCGTGCGCAATTGCGTGTCGTCAAGTCCGCCGGTGACTTCTTTGCGGTAACGGGCGACGAACGGCACAGTCGAGCCTTCATCGAGAAGACCAATGGCTGCTATGGCCTGTTCGGGCTTTGCGTTGATCTCCGCTGCAATGATTGCGGCAATGCGCTTAATATCGTTGGCCATATTCATTCCAATCTCAAATCTTTACGCGAACATAGTCGGATAGGTTTTTGACGCAATCACGACCGCCATAATGGTCCACAGGAAAGCACGTATATTTTTGTTCACGCCCCTGTGAACGCGCAGGGTCTTTTAAAATCGGAATTGAGCGATACATATATCGTGAAATGACGATATGAATGAAGATCAGCGAGGTGACCTTGATGTCGGATAATCAATCTATAGCAACAGCTATGCCGTTGGACGAGATACTCAAGGCACTTGGCCATCCAGTTCGTCTCGACATTTTAAGCTGGCTCAAGCAGCCGGAGAAGCATTTCTCCGCTCAGCACATGTCTTTGGAGATGGGCGTGTGCGCCGGTCAGTTTGAACGGTGTGGCCTGTCGCAATCCACCGTTTCTGCTCATTTGTCCGTGCTGACCAAAGTGGGGCTGATTACGCCCAACCGCGTTGGCCAATGGACCTTCTACAAGCGCGATGAGGAGGCAATTGCCGCCTTGCTCAAATCGCTATCCGATCTTTAATCCCATTTTACTAATCCGCCCAATCGTTCCCATTTGAAGGAAATGCATCTATGGCCACATTGTTCGATCCAGTTACAATCGGCGATCTCAAGCTTGCCAACCGCATCGTTATGGCACCGCTGACGCGCAACCGCTCGCCCCGCGCTGTGCCAAACGACCTCAACGTCACCTATTATGAACAGCGCGCTAGTGCTGGTCTGATTATCACTGAAGCAACGCCGATCAGCCATCAGGGGCAGGGCTATGCCGATGTGCCGGGCCTTTATTCGGACGAGCAGCTTGCAGGCTGGAAGCGCGTCACCGACGCTGTTCACAGCGCAGGCGGCAAGATCGTCGTGCAGATGTGGCATGTTGGCCGTATTTCGCATGACAGCCTACAGCCAAATGGCGGCAAGCCGGTAGCGCCTTCGGCTATCACGGCCAAGTCGAAGACCTATCTCGTGCATCCAGACGGCACCGGCGAGTTTGCACCAACCTCAGAGCCACGTGCACTGGAAAAGAGCGAGATTCCAGAGATCGTTGCGACTTATGCCAAGGCTGCAAAGAATGCTGTCGAAGTGGCTGGTTTTGACGGCGTCGAAATTCATGCTGCAAACGGCTATCTGATTGATCAGTTCCTGCGTTCGGACAGCAATCACCGGACCGATGAATATGGCGGCTCCATCGAAAACCGCGCACGCTTCCTGTTTGAAGTGGTGGATGCAATCACAAAGTCGGTTGCGCCGGGCAAGGTGGGTATTCGTCTTTCGCCGGTAACGCCTGCCAATGACGCATCGGATTCCGATCCGCAGCCGCTGTTTGATTATGTGCTCGATAAGCTCGCTTCATATGGTCTTGCTTATGTCCATATTATTGAAGGTGCGACAGGCGGTCCGCGCGATTTCCAGCAGGGCCCACAGCCTTTCGATTATGCGCGTCTCAAGCAGGTTTATCGCGATGCCGGTGGCAAAGCTGCTTGGATGGTCAATAATGGCTATGACCGTGATCTGGCGGAAAAGGAAATCGAAAGCGGTCGCGCTGATGTGGTTGCCTTTGGAAAACCGTTTATTGCTAACCCTGATCTGGTGCGCCGTTTTAAAGAAAACGCGCCGCTCAATGAACTGGATCAGCAGCATATGTATGGCGGCGGTGCCAAGGGATATACGGATTACCCGATCCTCGCCTAGTCTCTGTTCTAAAAACCGCCATGCCGGTCTGCAAATGGCAATTTGTCTGCGTTCCGATGCTCATGTACCCAAAAGTACACTCCGCTTCGGTACTCGAAAATCACCATTTTCGCCACGGCCTGCCGTTTTTTGATTCAGACACTTAATCAAAAAGCCCGGCTTCGAGCCGGGCTTTTTATTTACAGACGTGCACGCGTCGAGCGCGGTGTTGCCAACAGGAGATTGGTCTCGCTCGCCTTAATCCCCGGCACCAGTCGGATGCGGCGCAGCACGGCATCGAAATCGGTCAGCGTTGCAGCCCCCAGTTCCACCACCAGATCGAAACGACCATTTGTGGTGTGGATGGCTGAAATTTCGGAGAAACCGCCGAGCGATTTTACCACACGGTCGGCGACATGGCCTTCGATTTCGATCATCATGATACCGCGAACGGGAAGATCAACTGCATCAGAGCGCAGGATCACCGTATAGCCGATAATGTCGCCAGACTGCTCCAGCTTTTCCATACGCGCGCGTACCGTGGCGCGCGAAACGCCCAGATCAAGTGCCACATCGGAAATGCTGCGGCGGCCATTGTGACGTAAAAGCGTGATGAGCTTTTCATCCAGATCGTCCATGTTTTCTCCATTTTGAAAAGCCAATCCGACATTCTGATAAACCAAACCGATAAAATTGCCAATCCGGTTGCTTCACATCGCCAAGCGTAAATGGTGAATTTCAGATAGAAAAAAGAAGGATTCTTACTTTATGCATTGCAAGATTTTGGGATTGCCTGTTCAGGAGGGCACTGGTCGTCTTGGCTGCAATATGGGCCCGGATGGTTATCGCGCCGCTGGCATTGCCGATGCGATCCGCGAACTCGGTCATGAATTTACGGATCTCGGCAATCTGGCACCGGCTCAGTTGCGCCCGCTGACACACCCCAATTCTGTGATCAAGGCTTTACCGCAGGCTGTGGCGTGGATCGAAGCGATCAGTGAAGCTGCTTATCGTGAGAGTGAAGAAGGTTTTCCCATTTTTCTTGGTGGCGATCATCTTCTGGCCGCCGGCACTGTTCCCGGTATTGCACGCCGCGCTGCCGAAAAAGGCCGCAAGCAGTTCGTCCTTTGGCTTGACGCGCACACGGATTTCCACACGCTGGAAACAACAGGCAGTGGCAATCTGCATGGTACGCCTGTGGCCTATTATACGGGCCAGAAGGGCTTTGAAGGCTATTTCCCGCCATTGGCAGCACCAATTGATCCGGCCAATGTCTGCATGATGGGTATTCGCAGTGTGGACCCGGCAGAACGCGCTGCGATCAAGCAGACTGACGTTGCCGTCTATGACATGCGTCTTATCGATGAGCATGGTGTGGCTGCGCTGCTGCGCCGCTTTTTGCAGCGTGTGAAGGATGAAAACGGCCTTCTGCATGTGAGCCTCGATGTTGATTTCCTTGAGCCATCGATCGCGCCCGCTGTCGGCACCACGGTTCCGGGCGGCGCAACGTTCCGTGAAGCGCATCTCATCATGGAAATGCTGCATGACAGTGAACTGGTGACCAGCCTTGATCTCGTTGAGCTTAACCCGTTCCTCGATGAACGTGGACGCACTGCAACCGTCATGGTTGACCTGATGGCGAGCCTTCTGGGCCGCAGTGTCATGGATCGTCCAACCATCAATTACTGATTTCAGAAACCGCATTCGTGGCTGGCGAGCCATTAGAGTTTGCCGCCGAATGGTAAGGAGCTAGAATGACCCAACCGAACCTCAATATCGTACCTTTCGTCAGTGTTGATCACATGATGAAGCTGGTTTTGTCTGTCGGCGTTGAGACCTTTCTCAAGGAGCTTGCTGATTATGTTGAAGAAGATTTCCGCCGCTGGGAAAGCTTCGACAAGACGCCACGCGTTGCATCGCATTCCGATGAAGGCGTGATCGAGTTGATGCCGACAAGCGATGGCACGCTTTACGGCTTTAAATATGTGAACGGTCATCCGAAGAATACGCGCGATGGTTTGCAGACCGTGACAGCCTTTGGCGTATTGTCTGATGTTGGCAATGGCTATCCGATGCTGTTGACGGAAATGACGATCCTGACAGCACTGCGTACCGCGGCGACGTCAGCCGTTGCAGCCAAGCATCTGGCGCCAAAGAACGCACGCACGATGGCGATCATTGGCAATGGTGCGCAGAGCGAGTTTCAGGCACTTGCCTTCAAGGCGATCCTCGGCATCGACAAGCTGCGTCTTTACGATATTGACCGCACGGCTTCTGAAAAATGCGCGCGCAATCTCGAAGGCACAGGCATTGATATTGTGATCTGCAAGAATGTCGAAGAGGTGGTGGAAGGTGCGGATATCATCACCACTGTCACCGCTGACAAGCTCAACGCCACGATCCTGACCGACAACATGGTTGGCGCTGGCGTACATATCAACGCGGTTGGTGGCGATTGTCCCGGCAAGACCGAACTGCATGGCGATATTCTCCGCCGCTCGGATATTTTCGTCGAATATCCACCACAGACACGCATCGAAGGCGAAATTCAGCAGCTTCCGGAAGATTATCCCGTCAAGGAACTTTGGGAAGTGATTACCGGCAAAATCGAAGGCCGCACCGATGCGCGCCAGATTACGTTGTTTGACTCGGTTGGCTTTGCGACAGAAGATTTCTCTGCGCTGCGTTATGTCCGTGACAAGCTGAAAGACACAGGCTTCTATGTGCAACTTGATCTTCTGGCTGATCCTGATGAGCCACGTGATCTGTTCGGTATGTTGCTTCGCCATGAGAAGCAGCTTTTGGCGGAAAAGACCAAGCCTGCCGCATAAAGTTAAAACGCCCGCCTCTTAGAGCATTTCCTGTTTAGATTGAGTCATTGGAAATGCTCTATCTAACTGTTTTTACGCGCATCTTGTTCCGAAAACCGCTTCGCACTTTTCGGGATAGGCTCTAGTTAAGAGGCGGGCGTTTTTATAATGGCTTGCGAGAATGACGCGGCGTTGAAAATGTCCCGCCATGCGTGGCTATCGCCATCTCGAAACTATCAGCGATCCGCCGCGCACGGTCGATGAAGATCACAGCGCCTCCCGGTGGGAAGATCTCGCGCGTTGTTTGCTCGAATAGCTCCAGCCAGCGATCAAAATGATCGCTTTTCAAGCCAAGCCGTAGATGCGGCGGCATCGGGCGCCCTTCATAAGTGCCGGTTTTGAGAATGACCGATGACCAGAATTCCGCAATCTGCGCCAGATGATGATCCCAGTCCGCAACAGCTTTTGTGAAAATCGGACCGAGCAATTCATCTTCACGCGCACGACCATAAAACGTGTCGACCAGCTGCTTGATGGAAACTGGATCAATGGACGGGTGAGGCTGGTTAGTAAGCAAGGACATTATCGATCAATTGCCTCTGGTCGCAAAGTGTCACCGGTTGCGTTTGTTATTCAACGCGTGGCGTGCAACGAGATAAACAAGAACAACAAATGCCACGACAGCAAAGATGCTCGACGTGTAGAGCATGACGATTGCATCGCCGATGCGTTCATTTGCCATCAGCCAGCTTGCCAGCGACAGCCCACATGCGATGCCGAAAATCCATGTAATGAATATAATCAGTGATTTCATTTTGGCTCCGCTATTTTGCTTCGTCTGCGAAGACGAGCTTGGCATATCTGATGTGCAATTTATAGCGACATAAGATTCTGTACGATATTGAGAACATAAACAGCGGCTTGCGCTAATGCAGCAATAGCAGCAGCGGTCGCTGCGGCTTTGTTGAACTGCGTTGCCTTCACCCAGCCTTTATGATGCGAATCGAGGTTCGTTGCGACCTCATTGACCCATTCTTCAGATACTGTCCCGTCGGGCTTTCGCAGCTTTCTCGATGGTTTAATCGCAGGTACGTCAACACCTGCAGATCGCATCCAGAGAATACCTGCGGCGACGCCGGTTATAACCGAAACCAGATGCAGTACCAGAAAAGCGAGATTCAAAAATATCATACCACCCACTCTTAATACGTGTTGCAATTTATCTTATTTAATCGCCACGCATTATCTATGTGTCTTTAAAGCATGCCCCTATCCCCAAAACCGCTTCCCACGTCCTGGCGACATGCTGTCGTTTTCGCTGAGGGTTATAATAGTTCGATTATTTTGTTGAAAGCGAACTTTGCCTGAAGCAGCAAAAACTTGTGGGGGGATTGGTAGCGGAGGACGGATTCGAACCGCCGACACAAGGATTATGATTCCTCTGCTCTAACCTACTGAGCTACTCCGCCACACATTGCAGTGAAACAGTTTACAGCGCCGTTTCCAGCGTTTCCAGAACTGTGTTCTTGCAAGGAATGGCGGCGGTATATGTGGGTAATGGGACCCTGTCAAGCACTCTTGGGTCGTGTGGACAATTATATTTTGGAGCGTGGTATGACTGAAAATCTCACAGATTTAGGAGCAAAACCGAAGATGGAGTATTCTCCCTCAAGGTTTTGTGACGCTAAGCTGGGAGATTTTCATCAAATCCCTTCGGGACGTGGCGGATTTTCTCTCTGAATACGTCGAACAGCCCTTGTGGAGATACACTCCACGGCGGTCTGTTCTCCTGTTCATAAAGAAAATCCGTCTCACGCCACGCCCGAAAAATAATCGTCCACACGACCCCACATGGCTTTCGTCTTGTTTTCCATGTTTTGCGTAGATAAGTAACTAGCGGAAAGCAAAGGCATAGTTATATGGCACCTCGTATTGCGGTTTTGGGTTGTGGCTATTGGGGCGGCAACCATATTCGTACCTTGAAGGGGCTCGGTGTCCTTCAGGGTGTTTCTGACGCCAATCCACAGAATGCGCAGCGATTCGCTTCTGAATTTGGTGTTCCGAATATTCCGGTTGATGAACTCTTCTCGCATCCCGATATTGATGGCATCGTTTTGGCGCTGCCTGCGCAGTTTCATGCGCAATATGCAATAGAAGCGGTGAAAAACGGCAAGGATGTTCTGGTTGAAAAGCCGATTGCGCTGGAAGTTGCTGACGCTGAGGCAGAAGTTGCTGCGGCGCGCGAAAACAATCGCGTGTTCATGGTTGGACATATTCTGCGTTTCCATCCGGCTTTTGAAAAACTGCTCGATATGGTCAAAAGCGGCGACATAGGCGATGTTCGCTATGTGCATTCGCACCGCGTTGGTTTCGGTAAGTTCCACGACAAGTTCGATGCGCTGTGGGATCTCGCTCCGCACGATCTTTCGATGATTCTCGCGATCACCGGCGAAGAACCGTCAGCTGTTCGCGGTGAGGGGACTGCGGTGATCGACAAGATCAGCGACTTTGCCCATGTGCATCTCGAATTTCCAAGCGGTATTCGCGGGCACCTTTTTGCATCGCGTTTGAATTCTTATCGCGAGCGTCGTTTGAGCGTGACCGGAACCAAGGGCATGCTGGTCTTTGACGATGCTGAGCCTTGGGATCGCAAGCTTGCATTCTACAAGCATGAAGTCTGGCGTGAGAATGATCAGTGGGCCTTCAAATCGGTCGAGCCGGAATATGTGGCTGTCGAAGAGGGCATGCCGCTGACACGCGAATTGCAGCATTTCCTGCATTGCATCGAAACGCGTGAAACACCGCGTACCGATGGACAGGAAGCAATTAACGTGTTGCGTATTTTGACCGAAGGTTCGGTCAATCATTCTAAATAGCCACCGTTTGACAGAAATTGCTGTCAACTGGTGTTACGAAACTCGCAAAACTTTGAACGCTCCCCCATGGCAGGGAGGGGCGTGAAGGAATAAGAGAATTGTCGCGGATTCGCTTCTGATGGGGCGGACCAGATAAATTGGAGCCAACATGCAGTTCATTGATCTTGGAGCGCAACGCGCGCGTATCGAAGACCGTCTCAATGCCGCCGTTACCAAGGTTGTTGCGGAAGGTCGTTATATTCTCGGTCCTGAAGTTGCGGAGTTCGAAAAAAAGCTCGGTGAATATCTGGGCGTTGAGCATGTGATTGCCTGTGCCAACGGTACTGACGCTTTGCAGATGCCTTTGATGGCACGCGGCATTGGTCCGGGTCATGCGGTGTTTGTGCCGTCGTTCACATTCGCTGCGACTGCTGAAGTTGTTGCGCTTGTTGGTGCAGAGCCGGTTTTCGTTGACGTCGATGCCGACAGCTACAACATGAATGTCGAGCAGCTCGAAGCGGCGATTGCGGCGATCCGCAAGGAAGGCCGTCTTGAGCCAAAGGCAATCATTCCTGTCGATCTGTTTGGTCTTGCTGCTGATTACAATCGCATTACTGCGATTGCGGAGCGCGAAGGCCTGTTCATCATTGAAGATGCGGCGCAGTCGGTTGGTGGCAAGCGTGACAATGTCATGTGTGGTGCTTTCGGCCACGTTGGTGCGACAAGCTTCTATCCCGCCAAGCCGCTCGGCTGCTATGGCGATGGCGGTGCAATGTTCACCAATGATGCCGAACTCGCTGATACGCTGCGCTCAGTGCTGTTTCACGGCAAGGGCGAAACGCAGTACGACAATGTTCGCATTGGTCTCAACTCGCGTCTTGATACCATTCAGGCCGCTATTCTTCTGGAAAAGATGGCGATCCTTGAAGACGAAATGGAAGCGCGTGACCGTATTGCCAAGCGCTATAATGAGCTGCTCAAGGACGTCGTCAAGGTTCCGGGTCTGCCTGCTGGCAACCGTTCGGCCTGGGCACAGTATTCGATTGAAAGCGAAAACCGCGATGGTCTGAAGGCGCATCTTCAGGCGGCTGGTATTCCATCGGTTATTTACTACGTAAAGCCGCTGCATTTGCAGACTGCTTACAAGCATTATCCGATTGCACCGGGTGGTCTGCCTGTTTCGGAAGCGCTGCCTGCGCGTATTCTGAGCCTGCCAATGCATCCTTATCTTTCGGAAGAAGATCAGGACAAGATCATTGGCGCGATCCGTGGTTTCCACGGCAAATAAGCTTTATAATCAGTGATCGAGAAAAGCCCGGCGAAAGTCGGGCTTTCTTATTTCTGTCGTTTCGCAATGCGTGACGCAACGAAGCGGGCGATTGCCGGACCAGCAAGCAGTACGATGAAAAAGCGGCTTGTTTGCATGGCGATGATAAATGGTAGATCGACATGGCTTGATGCTGCGATAATCGCCACCGTATCGGCCCCGCCGGGGCTTGTGGCCAGATAAGCGGTGAGTGGATCAAGACCGAGCACATGGCCGAGCGCCATGCCGAACAATCCGCAGACGGCAATCAGAATAAGCGTCGATCCGAGCACGGCCGGAAAGGCGCGGGCCGCATGTGCAATGATGCCACGCGTAAAGCCAAGACCGATGCGCCAACCTATGAAAATATAGCTGCCTGCCAGCAGCCATGGCGGCAGGTCGATGGTCATCAGGCCGATATCTTGCAGCAATGCGCCCAAAGCGAGCGGTACGAGCATGGCTCCGGTTGGAATGCGTGATAATTGCCCTAAAAAGGCACCGCAGACGATCAGGGCGAGTGTTGGGCCAAGTGTGTGCCAGCGAATGTCTGGAAACCATTCTATGGCGGCTGGAGCCGCAATTTCGACATCGGTTGTAAACATCACGACGAGCGAGGCGGCAGTCGCAACGAGAACAACACGCAGATATTGCATGAAGGCGATCAGTCGCGCGTCTGCACCGAAAGATTCAGCCATCAATACGATTGCGGTGGCTGCTCCCGGAGAGACACCCCAAACGGCGGTTGTTCCCGGTAAAACGCGGAACCTTGCCAGAAGATAACCGACCGTCGTGCTGGCGAGCAGCGTGAAGCCGGTCGACAGCAGGATGATCGGCAGATGCTGCCCCATATTGCTGAAAAATTCCTGCGTCATGGCGCGCGCAATCAGCAGGCCGACAATTGCCTGCGCAAGCAGCGAGAAATGGGTATGAACCTTAATCGCGCTTTCGCGTGATGCCAGAACAATCGCGCCGAGCATCGCTCCCAAGAGGAATGCGGCCGGTAGCCCAAGCCGTTCGCCGATATAGATGAAAATTGCAGACGCAACCAGCAGCAAGCCCCATTGGACTGGCTTTGGTTTGTGACTGATCGTGAATCTATCGCGGGCCTTTTCTTGCCCGGGGAGGACGGGTTTCTGCATCGCGCGCAATTCCTACTACCAGGTGCAGCAGGAATGCAAACGTGAATTGGCATATGCCGCGCAATAAGCGCATCAAGCGGCATGATCGGGTCAGAGGGTCGTGCCGAACTCCATGCTGATTGGCTCAATCAGTGCCAGAAACGCGTCACAGTCTGAATTGCCCTGCCAGCTTGTGCAGATTTCGGTGGCTATTGTTTGGTTATCCGCAAAAGCCAGGTCAACGAAAGTACCGTCTGCAAGTTTGACGAGATGCTGTCCACGCCAGCCCGACTGATGCGAGAGGTGCTTGCTTACCATCGCGGCATAGGCTTCGCGCATGGCTTGTTCGCTTATGCCAGATTTCAGGCGAAAACGACCAAGCTCAATGCCATTGCCAGATGTGGCAGGCAGTTGTGGCGTTGCCAGTGCTGTGTAATGGCCTATCGATACCATTTGTTTCAGGGTTGCCCTGAAGGCAGCAAATTCTGGTGCGGTGCCAACGCACTTAGCTGCGTCCAGTGCTTCATCCATCGAGGCCCATGCCACGAGATCGGCGCGATCCTCAGTATCACTTGCCCCGGTGAATGGAATCCATGAGAGAAAACCGGGCAGGGTGCTGATGCGTTTGCGCGCGTTGTCGCGTTCCTTGTCGGCAGTTGAGGCATCGTTGATTTTGTAAACGACGATTTCATAATAAGGGATGTTCATGTGGTACTCCTTTTCATCTGGAGTGCCGCACATACATCTTCCCCCTGACAGTTTTTGTCAGGGATGTGGTATAGACGTTTCCTATGAAAACTCTGCGGCTTTTTTCTTTGCTCGATAGACTTCGTTCTGCGTCCGCGCCTGTTTCGGCGGAGGCGCTTGCGGAGCTCATGGAGGTTTCGCCCCGCACGATTTATCGCGATATGGCGACTTTGCAGGCCATGGGTGCGCCGATCAGAGGCGAGTCGGGCTTAGGGTATCAGCTTGAGAAGGGCTATTTTCTGCCGCCACTGCACTTCGATGCCGATGAGCTGGAAGCGATTATGCTTGGGGTGAGGCTGGTTGTGGCAAGAGGTGATCAAGAATTGTCCGCTGCAGCGCAGCGTGTGTCGGGCAAGCTCAGCGCCACGATGCAGTCGGGTGCGGGGGATCGATATAAAAATCTTCCGCTCAGAGCTGTATCAAAAATGACTGAGGAACATAGCAAGGCGAACCTGCATCTATCATTTCTGAGGCGGGCGGTTCGAGATCGCGTCATCGTGAAAATTGACTATCTGGACCTTCGGGACAAAGCCACTGAACGCAGCGTAAGGCCGCTCGGGTTGACGATGTTTGATGCCGTGTGGCTGTTGACCGGATGGTGTGAAAGTCGCAATGATTTCCGCAACTTCCGACTTGATCGCATCACCAATGTTGTGAGCGATGGGCAAGTATTCCGGCATCAGAAAGGTCAGCGTTTCGAGGACTATCTGCTGACGCTTTAAAAATAGAAAAGGCCCGGCGCCCTCTCGGATACCGTGCCTTTTGTAATTGATTCCGGCTATTTTAACCGATCATCGCGCGACGCTGGTTGAGCGGGCGCTCAACGATTTCGCGCGGTGCCTTGACGCCGTCACGCTCTTCCAGCGCTTCTGCTTTCGCGAGATCCGCTTCGGCGACAACGAGTTCAGCTTCGGCGGCTTCCTTCTGCTGCATCAAATCGCGAATCGAGCCAAACAGATTGTCGCGACGCTGGCGTGCAGCTTTCGCAAAGGTCGGATAAGCGAAATGATTGATGTCAGTGATACCTGCCTTCTTTTCTTCCGATAGAATCTGGGCGTCGAGCTCTCCGGCCATCCGTTCGAACTCACCCATCATCAGGTCCAGTTGGCCCAGTTGGCGGCGCTTTTCCTTCACCTGGAACAATTTCAGCCTGACGAGGCTTTCACGTGGCTTCATACGCAATACTCCTTGAACACCAACCAGCTTTCTACACGTTGGGGCGTTCCCCCCGACTTTATTAACAGGCATATAAGGGAGTCGTTTTCCCGTAATGTGCCGTCTAAACCTTTGCAAAGCTTTGCTTTTCAGGGCTTTCGCTAAGCACGCAGTGTTAAGAGTGGTTAATTTTAGCGAAACGAAAAGTTAATATTCCGCTCTTTTGGTAACCATTTCTTTACCTGCAACGTTAATCATACGCGTTAGGAATTAAGGCTCGGTAAATTTGGTGTGCTTTTTGAGTAACAGGTGAAAGCTAGAGTCAATTGAATCACTTAAGAGATTTTCTTAATGTGATTCATGAGTATCGAGTGGGCGAGAGAATTGCTTATGATTCAGTTGGATACGGTTTTTTTCTAATAGTTAAAGAATAAGGCTTGCCAACCAGAATCATATTTTGTTAACCATTTGCAGACACCTTCATATTAAGGCAACGACAGTTCCGTCAGCTGCCGTGAGGGAAATCTGGTCAGCGGCGGAAAGGGGATAAGTATGCGCGTCCTTTTGATTGAAGACGACAGTGCTATCGCACAAAGCATTGAACTGATGCTTAAGTCCGAGAGCTTCAATGTCTACACCACCGATCTGGGTGAAGAAGGCATCGATCTCGGCAAGCTTTATGATTATGACATCATCTTGCTGGACCTGAACTTGCCGGACATGTCCGGTTATGAAGTTCTGCGTACTCTGCGCCTTTCAAAGGTTAAGACGCCAATCCTCATCCTTTCCGGCATGGCTGGCATTGAAGATAAGGTTCGTGGTCTCGGCTTTGGTGCAGATGACTACATGACGAAGCCGTTCCACAAGGACGAGCTCATTGCCCGTATTCATGCGATTGTTCGTCGTTCCAAGGGGCATGCCCAGTCGGTCATCACCACCGGCGATTTGATTGTTAACCTCGACGCGAAAACCGTTGAAGTTGGTGGTCAGCGCGTACACCTGACCGGCAAAGAATATCAGATGCTTGAGCTTCTTTCGCTCCGTAAGGGCACAACGCTCACCAAGGAAATGTTCCTCAACCACCTTTACGGCGGTATGGACGAGCCTGAGCTGAAGATTATCGACGTGTTTATCTGCAAGCTGCGCAAGAAGCTCGATGCCGTTTCGGGCAGCCAGAGCTATATCGAAACCGTTTGGGGTCGCGGCTATGTGCTGCGTGAGCCAGATGGCACAGAGCTGCGCGAAATCGCATAAGCGCTTTATCAAGACTGAAATGAATAAGGCCCCGCTTTGGCGGGGCCTTTTCTTTTAGCTGCATTAAACAAAAAAGCGCAGGTTTGACCCTGCGCTTTTCATAATCAATTGTCATTTATTCGGCAGAGAAAACGATGTCTTCCGCTGTGGCGTGAATAGAGATCGTCATGCCAGCTTCTTCAGCGAGCAACAGCGTGTAATATGGCTGAACCGAATGCGCATCGATTGGCTCTTCCGGTTCAGCGCCTGAATGAAGTTCAAGGAACTTCGGCGGGACGCGCAGCATCCGGCCCTTTACGGTAACGACGAAACGCGGGTCCGTATCACCGTTTTCAAGACGCACCGCCAGCGAGCCACCACGCGGAATAGCAGCGTTGCCGATCAGCAGCATATTGAGCAGCAACTTGACCTTGTTCTTTGGCAGCAGGACGCGTGCGCCTTCCCATGTCAGTTCCGGCTTTTCATTTGCGAAATATTGTGTAGCGACATGCTGCGCATCGCCGGTATCGATCTGTACGCCTGCAGAGCCGGCGGCACCAAAGGCGATGCGGGCAAACTGGAGACGGGCAGAGGCATTGCGCGCGCTTGATTTGATGAGCGCCATTGCGTCTTCATCCGCGCCACCTTCTTCCAACAGTTCAAGACCATTGTTGATCGCGCCTACCGGCGAAATGATGTCATGACAGATACGGCTGCACAGAAGCGCACCAAGATCGAGTGCGGACAGGGTAACAGGCAATGGCATGGTGGTTTCTCCAGGCGCGAACCGTCTCTGATGATCGACTTTTATCCCGATGTCAGACGGCAATGAGTTGATGAGCATAAACCCCGACGAATCATCATCGGGAACCTTGCGAATCTGGATACACGCCACGCTGGATTGCCGCAAGAAAGCTGTTTTTTCTGCCATTCTAAAGCCAATTTCGACGCATAAAGATTTAGACAAGAATTTCGCGGTTAGAATATGCACGATTCGTCAAAAGCGTTCATAAGAAGCGCATGCTAAAGCTTTTAACAGGGCGTCAGACAGAGAAGCTGGTAGGCAAAAGGAATTTATAAATGGCCATACCGTCCCTGTCGAAGATCAGGTTCCGCAACGCGGCGTATAGTTTAGCGTTTGTTGCGGCTTTCATGATCTCCATCATCGCGGTGCCGCACAATGCGCTGGCACAAAGCAGCAACACATATTCGTCTCAGGAAATTGTTGATTCCGGACACAGATTTTTTGGTTCTACATCGGGCGGCATTGCCAGTGCCGTTGAAAAAGCATTCCAGAGCTTTGGCCTCCCCAATGGCTACATTCTGGGTGAAGAAGGCTCCGGCGCTTTCATTGGCGGTCTGACCTATGGTGAAGGTACGCTTTACACAAAGAACGCTGGCGATCACCGCACTTTCTGGCAGGGGCCATCGCTCGGCTGGGATTTCGGCGGCCAAGGCTCGCGCGTTATGATGCTGGTGTATAATCTCGACGACATCCAGAGCCTTTATGGCCGCTATGCCGGTGTCGCTGGTTCGGCTTATGTGATTGCAGGCGTTGGTTTCAACGTACTCAAGCGTCAGAACATCATGCTGGTGCCGATCCGCACAGGCGTTGGTGCGCGGTTGGGTGTCAATATTGGTTATCTGAAGCTTTCCGCTTCACCGACCTGGAACCCGTTCTGATCGTTACCATGAACAGTCGCCAGTCATCCATATGGCTGGCGGCTCCTGTTTTTTTAAATGTGAAATGCCGTGATCCAGTCAGCGCTTATTTTCATACTTGGCGTTCTCGTGGCGGTTTTCGTCGTGGTTCTGCTTGGGCCTTCAGTCTGGCGCCGTGCATTCTTCTTGGCGCGGCGGCAGATTCATGCCGAACTCCCGGTCACTCTTGCAGAAATTCGCGCGGACCGTGATGGCTTGCGTGCAGAACATGCGGTTATCGCCAGCAAGCTGCAGCAGCAACTCAAGCTGGAACGTGAAAAATCAGCACGCCAACTGATTGAGATCGGTCAGCAACACGATGAGCTCAAGCGTTTTGCGACGCTCGAATCTGACATGGTAGAGCTCCGCGAAACGCTCAGCGCGCGTGACAAGCGAATAGCGGAAATCACCATTGAACGTGATAATGCTGCTGAAGAAGCAGAAATTGTTGAAGCTGAAGTGCAGCGGCTGCAAAAACACCTTTCATCTCTTGAAGCGCTAACCGATACGCTGCGTATAGAGTTGAGTACCAAAGAGGCCGATTATGGCCGTTTGACAAATGAGATGAGCGAAATGCGTCGGGAACGGAAAGATGCATCTGCACGCTATAATGAGGTTTCGACGCAATTGACTGCCGCACAGACTGAACTGAAAAGCGAAAAGCGCCGCAATACAGAATTGCAGCAGAAGCTCGATAAACTGATTGCTGATTTTTCTGATGCGCAGGAGCGGCTTGAACGTCACGCGCGTGACAGAGCATCAGTGACAGGCACACCAGCAGATATTCTGAAAGAGAATGCCGCGTTGCGCGAAGAAATGGCGGTTCTGGCAGCAAGAATGGTCGCTGCTACAGCCGACAAAGAAGGTGCTGCTTCGCCAATTAACAAGCTGCTCGATGCTGAGAAAACGGACAACGGTACCTCTCGCCCCAAAAGCCTTGCAAGTCGCATCCGCGATCTGCGCTAAGTTGTAGATCGCGTTTCAATCTGATTTAGTCAGATCCGCGCTCTAGTCTTCCGCAACAACATCGGCCCAATCGCCATGGCGCTTCACTTGCGCCTGCATGAAGCTGCATATTGGAATGATCTTCCAACCCGTTTTGCGCGCGTCTTCTACGGCATTGAGCGCAAGCGCCTGTCCTATACCTTTGCCGCGCATCGAATCGGGCACAAATGTGTGATCGATTGAAATGAGCGTCGGGCTTGGTTTCGTATAGGTCATCTCCGCTTGATCGCCATCAATGTTGACGACATAGCGACCGCTATCAGCAGCGTCGAGTTTTGTAATCTCTATATTCCCAGCCATGAGTTGACCCTTCGAAAGCATATGTCTTTCAAGCTCATATAGTCGCATCAACCAAAAGAAAAACCCCGGCCAGTGAACCGGCCGGGGTTTGATTTTGATCTTGCCGTTTCAAAGAAATAGCAAGAGCTTAGTGTCGATATTGCTGGATGCGGGTCGTCCTGAGACCGGCGAGACCATGCTCGTCGATTGAGGACTGCCAGCCCAGAAATTCCTCCACCGTCAATGTATAACGCTGGCATGCCTCCTCAAGGCTGAGAAGCCCACCGCGAACAGCGGCGACGACTTCAGCCTTTCGGCGAATGACCCAGCGCCTTGTCGAGGCGGGGGGAAGGTCGGCGATGGTCAGCGGACTGCCATCGGGACCGATAACATACTTTATACGCGGTCTTGTCAGATCGGCCATTGTACTCTCTACACAACACTCAAGGACCTAATCGAGACTGAGACTACCCCTATAGCTTTTAACATTTACCTAAACTGCTGGTAACTATCTGGTAACACTTGCAAAAAAATGCCTTATTTAGTGCGTAAGTCATAAAAAAACTGGACCACCAGTCATTTTTCTTAAAATGTCACGCGAAATTGTGGCGCAATTGCTGCAAATCAGACGATGTTTTTACTGCGACATCTTGGCAAGCACCCATTGTTTGACCTATATAGGGCGCAAATCTAAACTTTGAGAAGCAGGGCCTATGCCCGGAAGCTGGATTCAATCATGAGCCTGAACAGCCTCGATCTGCCGGGAAAGCCGGAAGACACGCGCGTTGTCGTCGCCATGTCGGGTGGCGTCGATTCTTCTGTTGTGGCCGGCATCCTCAAACGTGAAGGCTATGATGTTGTTGGCGTAACGCTACAGCTTTATGATCATGGCGCGGCTGTGCATCGCGCTGGTTCATGCTGTGCCGGTCAGGACATTGAAGATGCCCGTCGCGTTTCGGAAAGTCTCGGCATTCCTCATTACGTTCTCGATTATGAAGCGCGTTTCCGCGAAGCAGTGATCGATACGTTTGCAAATTCTTACGTGAGCGGTGAAACACCGATTCCTTGCGTGTCGTGTAACCAGACCGTGAAATTTGCCGATCTGTTGCAGACCGCGCGCGAGCTTGGGGCCGATGCATTGGCAACGGGTCATTATATCCGCAGTGGTTTGAATGGCGAACATCGTGCGATGTTCCGTCCGGAAGATTCTGATCGCGATCAAAGCTACTTCCTGTTCGCAACCACGCAGGATCAGGTCGATTATCTGCGTTTCCCGCTTGGTCACCTGCCAAAGGCTCGTGTGCGTGAGATTGCGGAAGAAATGGGTCTGACCGTTGCGAAAAAGCAGGATAGTCAGGACATTTGTTTTGTTCCGCAGGGTAAATATACCGACATCATTTCCAAGCTGAAGCCGGAAGCGGCAACGCCGGGCGATATTGTTCATATCGATGGCCGTGTGCTTGGGCGTCATGACGGCATTGTTCATTATACCGTTGGCCAGCGCCGCGGCATTGGTGTTGCTACAGGTGATCCACTTTATGTGGTACATCTTGATGCTGCCAATACGCGGGTTATTGTTGGCCCACGTGAAGCACTAGAAACGCACAAAGTATTTTTGCGTGACGTGAACTGGCTAGGTGATCAAGCAATTGATGCCCTGCCAGAAGGCGGCATGGAAGTGTTCGCCAAGGTCCGTTCGACACGCCCACCACGCCCTGCTGTTCTGCATCATGCAGACGGCAAGACATGGGTAGAACTTGTTGATGGCGAAAGTGGCATTGCACCCGGACAGGCTTGCGTACTTTATTCGGACGATAGCAATACCGCACGGGTATTTGGTGGTGGGTTCATCGCCCGTTCGGAGCGTGAACCAGGCGCCGAGGAAATGCTCCGTCGCCTTGTTACGGGGACAGCCAGCGCTTCTGCAGCCTAAGAACGATTTTTAAACAGCTTAAAAAAAGCCTCCGGCATTTGCGGGAGGCTTTTTGTGTTCAGCCAAATTTGCTGAAGCGGGAGAGGGCAATGCCCGATGCTGTCGCCACGTTAAGGCTGTCAAATTGCGATGACATGGGAATGCGCGCACCCGTGAGCTGCCGTAAAAGATGTGCGGGGAGCCCTTCGCCTTCAGTGCCGAATAACAGCGCCTGACGATTGTTGCTTGGCGCCTGATAGATATTCAATTCCGATGAAGGGCTGAGCGCCAATATATTGAATTTGGCGGCCTGTAGTGTCGCTATGATTGTTTCTATGTTCGCACCGTGAAAATACGGAACCTTCAATGTCGCGCCAACCGAAACGCGTATGGCTTTTCGGTAGAGGGGATCGCAGCAGGTTTCGTCCATCAAAACGCAATCTGCCTCAAAAGCAGCTGCATTGCGGAAGATCGATCCGACATTGTCGTGGTTGGAAATGCCACATAAAACGACGGCGAGTGCGTTTGCTGGCAAACGATTGATCATGTCCGCGAGTTCAGGCTGAGGCTTGCGTCGTCCGACCGCCAGAATGCCACGGTGGACATGAAATCCAGCCACCTGGTCCATGACGGATTGCGGTACGGAATACACCTCTACACCTGCTGGCAGTTGTGCAAGCTGATCCTGCAGGCCACTCAGCCGGTTTTCGAGAATAAGCAGGGATTCTGTTTGAAAGCGCGCAGCTTCCGAAAAGAGAACATTGAGAACGACTTTACCCTCAGCGATAAAGCGCTGTTGGCGGCCAACCAGATCTTTTTCTCGGATGTTTTTATAGGCTGCGAGCCTTACATCATTGGCGTCAGTTATTTCGACGACAAAGTCGTGCGATCCGGGTTGTGTTGCCTTCATCGCACGACTTATGCCTCATGAGGTTATGTTATTGATGGAGTACAGCCGCCATTTCGCGCCGACGCGGAGCTGGATTCATATAGAGACTTGAAAGCGTAGACAACATCAACTCGATATGAGGCGATGATACAATATAATAAATTGTCTGGGCGTCTCGTCGTGTAGACACCAGGTCAAGCGCTCTCAGTTTTGCCAGATGTTGCGATAAAGCAGACTGACTGAGGTCGATAGCTTTTGCTAACGCGCCAACAGACATTTCATTGTGAAGCAATTTACACAAAATGAGCAGTCTCTTATTCTTTGCTAATGCGGAAAGAAAATCCGCTGCGGAATCAACATTTTCAACTAAATCAAAAAAATTTTCGTTAGACATTTGCAGTCATACCCCCGTAAGACAGCATAAGGTTAAAATTGCCCGGCTACATTTTTGAGCGAGCAGTACAAAAATTAATACTATATGCGGAAATTTTAAAGTCCTTGCTTATATGTCTACGCATAAAAAAACGCCCTATTTGTCCCAAAAAACATGGTGATTTGTTTCAACGGGCGATTTTAGGCCCGCTAGATACCCTTGTTGATTGTTTTCTGTGACCGCTGACAGCTGATATCAGAAATGCATCTTTACAGAGAAAAATTCGATTCTTAATCCGCAGCTCATATATCAAAACAGAGAACTTATGCGGGTAAAGATTATTATAAATGAACCGCCTTTAGCGCAATTTTCTAAAAAGTGACCAGATATAAGAATCTGAATCTAATTTTCGGTTAGAAAATCGGTTAAGAATATAACTAGATTCTAAAAATTACGCTTGCATTGTTTGTTTGTACACGTTTCGATAAGCGCCACTTGCGCGCTTAGGGTGCGCGCAATAATATTTCCGTGGAGGCGGGCACTAAATGAAATTTTATAAAACACTTCTGGCGGCAACGGCAGTTGTCGCTCTGATGAGCGGCGCAGCATCGGCAAAGACCTTTGTCTATTGCTCGCCAGCTTCTCCTGAAGGCTTCGATCCTGCTGCCTACACTGGTGGTGACACGTTCGATGCGTCGGCGCATCCGGTCTATAACCGCCTTG
Organism: Brucella pseudogrignonensis; assembly: GCF_032190615.1. NCBI lineage: Bacteria > Pseudomonadati > Pseudomonadota > Alphaproteobacteria > Hyphomicrobiales > Brucellaceae > Brucella > Brucella pseudogrignonensis. Next base: position 635,660 of record NZ_JAVLAT010000001.1, on the reverse strand, counting down.
CAGAGTTTGAAAATGGCACAACTGAGGTTGTTCCAGGCCTGGCAGAAAGCTGGACTGTTTCGGACGATGGTAAGGAATACACTTTTAAGCTTCGTGAAGGCGTCAAGTTCCACTCGAGTGACAATTTCACGCCAACCCGTAATTTCAACGCTGATGACGTGATCTTCTCGTTCGACCGTATGGGCAACAAGGAAAACCCTTGGCACGAATATACGTCCGGCATTTCGTACGAATATTTCGATTCCATGGAAATGGGTTCGCTGATCAAGGAAATTCAGAAGATTGACGACAACACCGTCAAGTTTATTCTGACCCGTCCGGAAGCTGCTTTCCTCGCAAATATCTCAATGCCTTTTGCGTCGATCATCTCCAAGGAATATACAGATAAGCTCGCAGCCGATGGCAAGCAGAGCGATCTTAACCAGTTCCCGGTTGGTACTGGTCCTTTCCAGTTCGTCGCTTATCAGAAGGACGCAGTTGTTCGTTTCAAGGCGAACCCGGATTACTGGGGTGGCAAGCCTAAGATCGATGATCTGGTCTTTGCAATCACCACTGACCCTGCGGTTCGTGCGCAGAAACTCAAGGCCGGTGAATGTCATCTGATGTCTTACCCTGCACCTGCTGACATTAAAGGTCTTCAGGGCGATTCGAACCTTAAGGTCGATGAGCAGGCTGGCCTGAACGTCGCTTACTTCGCTTACAACACCACTGTTGCTCCATTTGATAAGCCAGAAGTGCGTAAGGCACTCAATCAGGCTGTTAACAAGCAGGCAATCGTTGATGGTGTTTATGAAGGTCAGGGCCAGGTTGCCAAGAACCCGATTCCACCGACAATGTGGAGCTACAACGACAAGATCGAAGACGACAAGTACGATCCGGAAGCTGCCAAGAAGGCTCTCGAAGCTGCTGGCGTCAAGGATCTGAAGATGAAGCTGTGGGCAATGCCTGTCAGCCGTCCTTACATGCCAAACGCACGTCGTACTGCTGAACTGATGCAGTCAGATCTTGCCAAGGTTGGCGTAAACGCTGAAATCGTTTCGATGGAATGGGGTGAATACCTCAAGAAGTCCGGCGAAAAAGACCGCGACGGTGCAGTCATTCTCGGCTGGACTGGTGACAATGGTGATCCGGACAACTTCCTCGGCACGCTTCTGGGCTGCGCAGGCGTTGGCTCGAACAACCGCGCTCAGTGGTGCTACCAGCCATTCGAAGACCTGATCCAGAAGGCCAAGGTGTCGACAAGCCATGATGAACGCGTGAAGCTTTATGAAGACGCTCAGGTGATCTTCAAGGAGCAGGCTCCTTGGAACACGATTGCTCATTCGACTGTTTTTGTGCCGATGTCGGCCAAGGTCACGGGCTTCAAGCAGAGCCCTCTTGGTGACTATCGCTTCGAAGAAGTCGATATCACAGAGTAAAATCCCGACAACACCAGCGGCCGGGTGTGGAGGTTTCCTCCGCACCCGGTCGGAGTTTTTGTATGTTTCGTTTCATATTTAACAAACTTCTCTATCTGATACCGACTTTCATCGGCATCACGATTGTTGCTTTCGCCTTTGTGCGCGTGCTGCCGGGAGATCCTGTTCTGCTGATGGCGGGTGAGCGCGGCGTCAGTCCGGAGCGCCATGCGCAATTGCTGGCTCAGCTCGGATTTGACCGGCCATTGTGGGAGCAGTACCTCCATTATGTCGGCAATCTCCTGCATGGTGATTTTGGTCAGTCGCTGGTGACAAAAAAGCCAGTTATCGACGAATTTTTTGCGCTGTTCCCGGCAACGGTTGAACTGGCATTCTGTGCAATCATTCTGGCTATTCTTGTCGGCATCCCGGCAGGCGTTATCGCTGCTGTCAAGCGCGGTTCATGGTTTGATCAGGGACTGATGGGCATCTCACTGGTTGGTTATTCAATGCCGATTTTCTGGTGGGCACTGCTTCTGATCATTCTGTTCTCGGGTGTCTTGCAACTGACGCCCGTTTCAGGCCGTATCTCGCTGCTTTACTACTTTCCTCCAGTGACAGGATTCATGCTAATTGATAGCTTGCTGTCTGGTCAGAAAGGGGCGTTCGCTTCTGCCGTATCGCATCTGATCCTGCCGACGATCGTTCTGGCCACGATTCCCCTTGCGGTTATTGCGCGTCAGACACGCTCGGCGATGCTGGAAGTGCTGGGTGAGGATTATGTCCGCACAGCACGCGCCAAGGGCTTGCCGCTTCGTCGCGTCATTGGTCTTCATGCGCTGCGTAATGCGATGATTCCTGTCATCACAACAATCGGCCTTCAGGTCGGTGTGTTGATGGCCGGTGCGATCCTGACAGAGACCATTTTCTCCTGGCCCGGCATTGGCAAGTGGATGCTCGATTCGATTTCGCGACGCGACTATCCGGTCGTTCAGAGCGGATTGCTGATCATTGCGTTCATTATCATGATCGTTAATTTGGTCGTCGATCTGCTTTACGGTCTGATCAATCCGCGTATCCGGCACAAGTGAGGGTATCATGACACACCCAACAAATCAGCCGGCGACAAATCAGTCGGCAGCTATCCAGCCGGAAATGACAAACGAAGTCGGCAAACTCCGGGCTTTGAAAGATTTCTGGTTTTATTTCAGCGTAAATCGCGGCGCTGTCATCGGTCTTTTCGTCTTTCTCGCAATCATTCTGGTGGCGATTTTTGCACCGTTGATTGCGCCGCATAATCCGGTCGAACAATATCGTGATTTCGTGAAGGTGCCTCCGTTCTGGGAGCAGGGCGGTAGTACGCAGTTCCTTTTGGGGACGGATGCGGTTGGCCGTGATATTCTGTCTCGCCTGATCTATGGTGCTCAATATTCGCTGCTCGTGGGCTTTGTCATCGTTATTATTTCGATGTGCCTCGGCATCACGATTGGCGTTATTTCTGGCTATTTCGGCGGCGGCATTGATACGGTTTTCATGCGTATCATGGACGTTATTCTGGCGTTCCCATCATTGTTGCTGGCTCTGGTTCTGGTGGCTATTCTCGGACCAGGCCTGATCAACGCGGTGCTTGCGATTACGCTGGTTTTGCTGCCGCACTTTTCGCGTCTGACGCGCGCTGCTGTGATGGCCGAAAAAGAGCGGGAATATGTAACCGCTTCAAGGCTTGCTGGTGCAAGCAGGTTCCGTCTGATGTTCAAGACGATCCTGCCAAACTGTCTTGCGCCGCTGGTCGTTCAGGCCACCATGTCCTTCTCGAATGCGATTCTGGACGTGGCCGCACTTGGCTTCCTTGGTATGGGCGCGCAGCCGCCAACACCTGAATGGGGCACGATGCTCGCGGAAGCACGCGAGTTCATTTTGAGTGCGTGGTGGATTGTTACTTTCCCTGGTCTTGCGATCCTGATCACTGTTCTTGCGATCAATCTGGTCGGCGATGGTCTGCGCGATGCGCTTGATCCGAAACTGAAGAGGAGCTGATCGATGGCTTTGCTTGAAATCAAGAACTTGACGGTTTCGTTCGACACTTCGACTGGCCCTTTTAAAGCGGTTGATGGCATCGATATCTCGGTGGACAAGGGCGAAGTGCTGGCAATCGTGGGAGAGTCCGGTTCGGGTAAATCGGTGGGCATGCTCGCCGTGATGGGTTTGCTGCCGAAGACTGCGACTGTTACCGCCGACAGCATGACATTTGACGGGCAGGACCTGAAAGGTATGTCCGACAAGGAACGCCGCAAGATCATCGGACGCGATATTTCGATGATCTTTCAGGAGCCGGTCGCAAGCCTTAATCCGTGTTTCACGGTTGGCTATCAGCTTGAAGAAGTACTGAGGCGCCATCTGGGGCTTAAGGGTTCCGCAAGCCGCGCACGCGCCATTGAGCTGCTTGAACTGGTCGGTATCCGCGATGCGGCTGAACGCCTCTCCAGCTTCCCGCATCAGATGTCGGGTGGCCAGTGCCAGCGCGTGATGATCGCGATTGCGATTGCGTGTAATCCCAAGCTGCTGATTGCCGACGAACCGACCACTGCGCTTGACGTGACGATCCAGAAGCAGATTCTCGATCTGCTGATGCGTCTTCAGGTCGAACATGGCATGGGTTTGATCATGATCACCCATGATATGGGTGTTGTTGCTGAAACGGCTGATCGTGTGATTGTGCAGTATAAGGGGCATAAGATGGAAGACTCCGACGTGTTGTCGTTGTTTACCGCGCCTAAGCATCCTTACACCCGTGCGCTTCTTTCGGCTTTGCCGGAAAATGCGACGGGCGACCGTCTGCCCACGGTTTCCGATTTTGTCTTTGCAGATAAATCCGCAGGAGAAGCGTGATGAGCGAGATTGTTCTCGAAGCGCGCGACATCAAGCGCGATTACCATGTTGGTGGCGGTCTCTTTGGCAAGCCGAAAGTCGTCCATGCCGTGAAGGGTGTGAGCTTCAAGGTGGAGAAGGGCAAAACACTCGCAATCGTCGGTGAATCGGGTTGTGGCAAGTCGACGCTTGCCCGAATCCTCACCATGATCGATCCGCAGACATCCGGCGAATTGCTGATCGGCGGACAGGATGTGAATATTGCCCGTGATGGTCTGACACCAGAAATGCGCCAGAAGGTGCAGATCGTGTTCCAGAATCCGTATGGCTCGCTCAATCCGCGCCAGAAGATTGGTGATGTTCTGGCTGAGCCTTTGCTGCTCAACACGAATATGTCGGCTGCCGAACGTCGTGAAAAATCGATGGAAATGCTTATCAAGGTTGGCCTTGGCAAGGAACATTTCAATCGCTACCCGCATATGTTCTCTGGTGGTCAGCGGCAGCGTATTGCAATTGCACGCGCACTGATGCTCAATCCGAAGCTGCTCATTCTGGATGAACCGGTTTCGGCGCTTGATCTTTCGGTGCAGGCACAGGTGCTGAATATTCTTGCTGATCTTCAGGAAGAGTTTGGCCTGACTTACGTGTTCATCAGCCACGATCTGTCGGTGGTTCGTTACATCGCGGACGATGTGATGGTGATGTATTTCGGTGAAGTTGTTGAATACGGCTCACGTGACGATGTGTTCAACAACCCGCAACATGACTACACGAAGAAACTGTTTGCAGCGACACCGCGTGCGGATGTGGATGCAATCCGCGCCCGGGTTGAAGCGCGTGCGGCAGCACGTCAGGCTGCACAAGCTTAAAGCTCTTTAAATTGAAAATGAAAACGCCGCCTTTTTTAGGCGGCGTTTTTTTAATGCTGTCCGCGCTGCTGATGCCAGGAGAGCGCCCGAACAATGTCATCGGCGCTGATTTTTCCGATAATAGCGCCATTCTCGACAATGCCCACATCGCCGCTGCTGTCCGCGACGGCATTCATCAGTTCCCGAACAAGCGTTTCTTTTCGTGTGGTTGCTGCAAATGGGCGAGGGGCTGCATTGCGGTCAAACGGGGTCATGATGTCGCCCGCTTGCAACACGCCGAGCGGGTTCATATGGGCGACGAAATCCGCCACATACTGATTGGCGGGTTGCAGGAGGATGTCCTGTGGTGTTCCGCACTGGATAATGCGCCCGCCTTCCAGAATAGCGATCCGATTGCCGATCTTCATCGCTTCGTCAAGATCATGGCTAACGAACACAATCGTTTTCTTAAGCCGGGACTGGAAGGTCAGGAGCTCGTCTTGCAAGCGTGTACGGATCAGCGGATCAAGCGCTGAGAATGGTTCATCCATCAACAGGATGGGTGCCCCTGTAGCAAACGCGCGGGCAAGGCCTACGCGCTGCTGCATGCCGCCGGAAAGCTCGCCCACCTTGCGGGTGGCCCATTCCTGCAAACCGACCAGTTCAAGCTGGGCGCGTGCGTGGTTGAGCCGTTCCTGCTTGCCCATACCGGATATTTCCAAGCCAAAGGCGACGTTTTCTTCAACCGAACGCCATGGCAGCAGGCCAAATTGCTGGAACACCATTGAGACAAGTTCCGTCCTCAGGTGACGCAGTGTCTTGCGGTCGGCATTGCCAACATCAATCGTGCGTTCGCCATCGCGGATCAGAACGCGACCACGCGAAATTGGATTGAGCCGATTAATGGCGCGCAGCAGCGTTGATTTTCCCGAACCGGACAAGCCCATCAGGACGAGAATTTCGCCTTCCTGAATATCGAGCGAGCAATCATGGACGCCTAGGACGAGATCGGTCTCAGCCTGAATTTCCGAGCGTGAGGCACCACGATCAGCCAGTTCCAGGGCGCTATCGACATGCTTGCCGAAGATGATGCTGACGTCTTCTACAGAAATGATCGTCATAACCGGCTCTCCTATTTCTCGCGCCCGGCGCGGAAGATGCGATCAAGCACGATGGCGACCACGACGATGACGAAGCCCGATTCAAAACCGAGCGATGTATTGACGGAGTTGAGCGCACGAACCACTGGCACACCCAGGCCATCTGCCCCCACAAGGGCCGCAATCACCACCATGGACAGCGAGAGCATGATTGTTTGGGTCAGCCCTGCCAGAATTTGTGGCATTGCGTAGGGCAGCTCGATTTTCCACAGAAGCTGACGACGGGATGCGCCGAAAGCTTCACCGGCTTCGATCAAGGAGGAAGGTGTCGATGAGATGCCCAGATGTGTCAGCCGCACCGGGGCTGGTAGCACGAAAATTGCTGTTGCCAGCAATCCGGGCACCATACCGATGCCGAAGAAGACAATTGCCGGAATGAGATAAACGAAGGTTGGCAGCGTCTGCATCAAATCGAGAATTGGGCGCATGACGGCATAGAGCTTTGGTCGATGCGCTGCTGTAATGCCGAGCGGAACGCCGATAGCCATGCAGAGAAAGCAAGCTGACAAAACAAGTGTCAGTGTCTTGAGCGTTGCATCCCAATAGCCTTGATTGATGATGAACAAAAAGCCGATAATCGTGAGGAAAACCACAGAAATGCGGCGCTGTATGAACCACGCAATAGCTGCAAAAATGGCGATGAGGGCCAAAGGATGCGGCAGTTGTAATAAATACAACAAACCATCGATGAGCCACTGCATCACAGATGCCAGCGCATCGAAAAAACCGCTCATATTATCAGTAAGCCAGTCGACCACCGACTTTGCGGTCGGTCCAACCGGGATTTTATAGTCCGTCAGCCAGTTCAACGATTGTGACTCCTGCTGCGTTCTTTCTGGTTTTGATTTTGTGCAAGCGAGCAGGCCGCAGGATGCTGCGGCCCTGCCTTGTCAAAAATTACAGGCCGAGTTCTGCCTTGACGGCTGGGAGACCTTCCTTGCCGTCCACCGTGGTCACGCCGTCGAGCCACTTGTCGAGCACGGCAGGATTTGCCTTGAGCCATGCGGTCGCAGCTTTTGCCGGTTCTTCGCCATCATCGAGAATTTTGCCCATGATCTCGTTTTCCATTTCAAGCTGGAATTCGAGATTGGTCAGGAACTTGCCAACATTCGGGCATTCCTGCGCATAGCCAGCGCGGATATTGGTTTCGACCGTCGCACCGCCGAGGTTCGGCCCAAAGAAATCATCGCCGCCGGTGAGATAAGCGATTTCAAAGCGCTTGTTCATCGGATGTGGCTCCCATGCGAGGAAGACAACCGGGTCTTTGCTCTTAATGCTGCGAGCGACCTGCGCCAACATGCCCTGTTCCGATGATTCAGCGAGTTCGAAGGACTTGAGGCCAAAGGCATCCTTGGTGATCATATCGAGGATCAGGCGGTTGCCGTCATTGCCTGGCTCTATGCCGTAAATCTTGCCGCCGAGCTTATCCTTGAAAGTCGCGATGTCCTTGAAATCTTTCAGGCCTTCGTCATACGCATATTTTGGCACCGCGAGTGTGTATTTCGCGCCTGTCAGATTGGTGCGCAGCGTTTCCACGCTCTTATCATCCAGATAAGGCTTGAGATCGGCACTCATCGACGGGTTCCAATAACCAAGGAACACATCGATGTCTTTCTTGCTCAGCGACGCATAGGTCACTGGCACAGAAAGAACCTTGATATCGGTTTTGTAGCCAAGGCCCTTGAGTATCTCTGTCGCCACAGCAGTCGTCGAGGTGATGTCGGTCCAACCGACATCGGAGAAGCGAACGGTCGAGCAGCTTTCAGCTTCGGCAGCCTGTGCCGCGGCTGGAAGGGCAAAGATGGCCGTGGTAACAGCCAGCATTTTCAGGGCGTGTTTCAGCGAAGGCGTCGATGTGGACTTCATTTTTCTCTCCATTAACCGGGCCGTTTTGACGGTTGATTGTTTTTCCGGTTCCAGCTTTTAGCAAACACCAAAGATTTCGCCGATCAAGTACCATTGCGGCGAAAATATTTCTGATTGCGACTTCCGGGGGTGTTGTACTCGTTTTTCTGGACCGACGGGCAAAAAATCGGCGCGTAAAGAATTCTGGCCGAAGCGGGGTGACTGGGTGCCATGTTACCCACCGCTTGTTTCGTTTCAACCCTCGCAACAGGAAAAGCTGCGATAATTGGCGCGAGGTGCTGCTCAATGGTTGTCGAAAAGCTCGCCACACTCTATTTGAAGAATGAGACAAGCGGCAGTATTTTCCGGCTGGTGATCGTTGCATTTCAGATGCAGTGTTGCTGGTGGAACGAGAGCGCCAGAGAGCCTGCAATTGCAGGCAGCAGGAAGGATTTTATACAGTGTGGAATGCAGTTCGGGGCTTTTTCTCCTTCCTTGGCCGTTTTATTGCAGCACTGGCGCGAGTGATTGCCGTGCCGCTTGGCGCGATGTGGCGGCTTTTTCTTAAACTCGGAAATTTGTGGAAAGTTGCAATTGCGTTGCTCGTGGTCGTCTTTGGCGGTCTTTATGTCTATTTCATCTGGCAAACGCAGGTCTGGACGAATTTCAATCCCGATTACCCCGCCAAATACAGCTATCAAGATGCCGTGACGCCCGGTGAGCAAGTGTCGACCGCGCCTGTTGCGCCGTTGGCTGCAACGCCCACTCCTTCTGACAACAGTGCAAGCGGGACTGACACTACACCTGCTGCCGGCGATGCCGATGCGACAACGCAGCAGGAGACTGAGACACAGCCTATGCAGGCGGCGCAAATTCCGTCGACCGCGCGCAAGTGTTCGCCATCTGCTATCGCCGAAGTTGCCGCTGACCTGACCGATTTCAACGTGAATCAGAATGCATGGATTTCGTCCATGCTGCTTTACAAGCTTGGTTTCTTTGGCATCGACTGGGACCGCACGCCGTTTCTCGATAACAAAGCGTCGTTCCAGCGCGGTATCAATGCCGCTGTTAGACGCACGGCCATTGAACTCGTGGACAATATCGGGCGTCTGCGCGGCACCTCGCAGATCGACAATGATTTGCAGAAGGCACGCGGTAACCTCCAGTTTGCTGAAGATTCATGGTATTTCGGCTTGAGTCCATTTGGACCAAAGACACCGACGCCAAGCTATTATCGTTCAGCGATTAAAGATTTGCGCGCGTTCAATACACGTCTGGAAAATTGCCAGGCAACCTTTGATGCGCGTGCAGATAACCTGATCCAGTTTGTTGATCGTATCGCGAGTGATCTTGGTTCGACGTCTGCAATTCTCAAGGATCGCGCAGAGAACTATCATGCGGGATGGTTCGATACGCGTGCCGATGACCGTTTCTGGTTAGCTTATGGCCAGCTTTATGCCTATTACGGCCTGCTGCGTGCAGCCCATTCCGATTTCCGTGGCGTGCTGGCGGAAAAGCACCTCGATGGAGTCTGGGACGAAATGGAACGGCAGTTGCGTTCGGCGCTCGATATGCAGCCATTTATCGTGTCCAACGGCAATCCTGACGCGTGGTTTACGCCATCGCATCTGACAACGATGGGTTTTTACATTCTGCGCGTGCGTTCGAATCTGGTGGATATCAAGCAGGTTCTGGAGCGCTGATATAGAATGGAGTTGCCATCAAGACTGCGTCAGGCCGTCGATGCTGCGCTTGAGGGCGTTGCATTGTCGGATTTGAAACGCGCATCCGAGGTTTTGTCGCGGCGTTATCGTGCGGAAACCCGCGATGGACGGCTGCATATTTCGGATGATCTTGCTGCCAAGGCCTATCTGGCGGCGCGTCTTCCTGCGACCTATGCCGCCGTGCGTGCAAGCTTGGAGAGTGTTGCGGACGTCTGCCCCGACTTCGTGCCCCGGACAATGCTTGATGTGGGGTGCGGTCCGGGGACTGCACTGTGGGCCGCCAGCGATTGCTGGCCTGATCTGCAATCCGCTACAATGATCGAAGCAAGCCCGGCAATCCGCACTGTGGGCAGCAAACTTGCAGAAAACATCGGAATTCAAACCGAATGGCGGGCCGCAGATCTGATTAAAGAAAAGCCGGATCTGCCGCAGGCTGATCTGGTGACGATTGCTTATGTGCTCGATGAACTGGCACCGCTTGACCGCAAGGCACTGGTGGAAAAGCTCTGGGCTTCGGCGCAACATTTGTTTGTGATTGTGGAACCCGGAACACCAGCTGGCTGGCAGCGCATTCTTGATGCGCGTGCTGTGCTTTTGGAACAAGGCGCACATATCGCAGCCCCTTGCACCCATCAGTTTGATTGTCCGATTGTCTCACCCGACTGGTGCCACTTTTCCCGCCGTGTTGCGCGTTCGCGGATTCATCGTCTGACCAAAGATGCAGACGTGCCTTGGGAAGACGAGAAGTTTGTCTATCTCGCGGCGACGCGTGATCCTTTGCTTGCGGCATCAGCACGGGTTATCGCGCCAACACGGGTTGGCGGCGGCAAGGTTTCGATAAAGCTTTGCAAGGATGATGGCTTTTCCGAAGATGTGCTTCTGACCAAGCGAGACGGTGAGCTTTTCCGTTGGGCTCGTCGCGCTGATTGGGGCGATGCTCATTATGACGCTTGAAACGCTGTTTGCAATTTCGGACGATTGATCAGGAAAACCATCGCGGCGGCTGCAAAACACATGGCTCCGGCCAGAATGAGAGCTGGCGTGTAGCTGTCGTAATCCGTGCGGACAACGCCTGCAAAGGCGGCTGCTGCGGCGGCTCCCACCTGATGGCCGGTGAAGACCCAGCCAAAGACCATTCCCGCTTTTTCAGGGCCGAATTTCTCCGCTGCAAGCTTGACGGTTGGGGGTACGGTTGCAACCCAGTCGAGGCCGTAGAAGACCGCAAAGAGTGCGAGTTCGTAGATCGAAAAATCAGTGAAAGTCAGATAAATTAGCGAAAGACCGCGCAACGCGTAGAACCAGAACAGAAGCCAGCGATTATCATAGCGGTCGGTAAGCCAGCCGGACGCTATGGTACCGATCAGATCGAAAGCACCGATGACTGCCAGTATCCCGGCAGCACCGACAGGAACGATGCCATAATCGCCGCAAAGCGCAATCCAGTGTGTCTGGATCAGGCCGTTCGTCGAAAAACCGCAGACGAAAAACGTGAGAAACAAGACCCAGAAAGTGGTTGTCGATGAGGCTTCACGCAGCGTCACGAGTGGAGACAGCAGCATGGCGCCAAACTGTTTCTTTGGTTCCGGTGCAGGCATCGGCGCTGTACGGCCATAGGGCTTGAGGCCGACATCCGAAGGCTTATCCCGCATCAATACCAGCACTAGCACGAGGGCTGCCAGCAGAAATGCAATGACAATGACCAGTGACGAACGCCAGCCGATATTCTGGCTGACGCTTGCCAGAATTGGCATGAAAATAAGCTGACCTGTTGCATTGCTGGCCGTCATCATGCCCACGACGAGACCGCGACGCTTCTCAAACCAGCGCGCAGCAACTGTAGCACCAAGGACAAGCGCCGTCATGCCGGTGCCAAGACCGATGATGACACCCCAGAGTGCTACCATTTGCCATTGCTCAGTCATGAAAATTGAGCCAACAAGCCCAAATGAGATCATGAAAAGCGCCGTCATGACCACGCGGCGCAGGCCAAACTGGTTCATGAAAGCAGCAGCAAATGGACCCATCAGACCGAACAGCACGAGGCGCAGCGCCATAGCGAATGAAATATTGGCATTGGTCCAGCCAAACTCCTGTTGGAGTGGCTCAATCAGTATCCCAGCGGATCCCATGGCCGCCGCCGTCGCCAGCATCGTCAGAAACGTGATACCTGCAATGACCCATCCGTAATGAATGTTTCTCTGTGCAAGAAAGCTGGCTAGGCGGGACGAGATCATCTTCGGTACTTTCTGTTTCGGCTGGATTTCGCCCGGTAAGAAATTTCAAGGGGAAGCCGCAGGCTATTTAGAAACGTTGCAGGTTTCAGTCATTGTTTTCAATCAAGCCCAATGGGCAATCATCACAAGGCATCGAGAAGAGTTTGAAGTTGTTCGACACCTTTGGGCCCAAGTCGCACTTCAATTTCTTTTTGTGCCTGATCCCACAAAGGTTCACCTTGTTTGACGAGTCTATAGCCCTCATTGCTCAGTGCTATCGTGGTTTCACGATGATCATCGCTGGAAGCAGGCTCAATCAAGCCCAGTTTCTGCAAGACCTTTGCATTGCGTCCCATTGTCGAACGATCAAGTTCGGCAATGCCTGCCAGTTCTGTGAGCGAGATCGTTTTGGCACGCGCGATTTTTCTCAGCAGACTGAACTGCGCCACGCTGATACCAAGCGGTGCCAGTGCCTCGTCATAAATGGCCGAGGTTTTCCGTGCTGCCTGACGCAAATGAATACATATGCAGGAATTTGTCATAATGCGGGTATATACCCGTATGATACCTCTGGCAATATATCAAATTAAGTCTGTATGCCGTGTTGGGTGCTGTGCGAAGAAAGGCCGACGCTAAACTAAACCGCAATATGCGATGTTTCTTTGACTTCTTCCATCACTGCGTAGGTATGGGATTCGCGCACGCCGGGAAGGGAGAGCAGCGCTTCAGAAAGAAATCGCCGATAGTGGTCCATATCTGTAACCCGCGCTTTGATCAGATAATCGAAGCCACCTGCCACCATATGGCATTCCAGAATGTCGGGATTGCTGCGTGTGAATGTGGAGAAGGTTTCAAACACTTCCGGCGTGGTGCGGTCCAGCTTGATTTCAATGAAAACCAGCATTGAGCGATCAAGCATTTTTGGCGACAGATGCGCCGAATAGCCCAGAATATAGCCTTCACGGGTCAAGCGTTTGACGCGCTCAGCAGTTGCTGTTTGCGAAAGATTGATACGATCAGAAAGTTCAGTGTTGGTCAGCCGGCCATTTTCCTGAAGTGCAGACAGAATGCTTCTGTCCACGCCATCGAGATTCTTCATTGATGTCCCCATTTGACCGCCTGCAAGAACGGCTCTTATTGTTTGTTTGCAAATGATCTGCGACGGAAATGAATCCGAAATTGGCGGCGGACGCAAGGCGAAAATGTTTAATCGCTCATACAAAACTCCTGATATATCATTTTTTGTTTGTTTCTGGTGAAGTGCTGATGACGTTGACAGCTCGAAATATGCGTTGCCAACGGCCGATATGAGTCTGTTGATCAATTTAATACACTTTATAGTTGCAATGAATATACAATCTATGGTAATGTCCCTGCATACTAAAAGTCATATTATACTTATACATTTGGCATTTTGGGCGGTGCCCGTTTAGGCTTGATGAAAGGTGCCTGCTAACTTTCATCATAGTTGTCCTCATTAAGGGCAAAGGGAAAATCCGGATCGCTTCATTGGATCCGGATTTTCTTTGTGCAGTCAGCGTTATGCTTAGTGTGAAGAGAGCGATCAAGGCTTGAATTTTCCAGTTGCAAGCGATGCAAGGGAAGGCTAACAGTATCGCCATGAACATTTCGCGCATTGAAACAAAAATCTGGTGGTGGGCTCGCTAAAAGCGGCCACGCAGGCATTTGTGCATTTGCGTTTAGAAACAGGCCGCTGGGATTATCCGGGCGGCCTTTTTGTTTGGCTGTTTGAATAAGACCATCACATGTCTCCCAAAAGTGGAAACCGGTTATGGGGGAAATGCATGTGAGCATAAAAAGCCGAAGCACAATGCGCTTTGGTTGAGGGGCCTGAGCCTTGGAAGTGCTCGATAACGAATAACACTTGGGAATTGCCAGTCATGAATGCGAAGATTGCGGATAGCGAGATATTCACGCACGAAACAGCGGGCGGCATTGTTGTCGAACGTGTGCGCCATCTGACTGCTTATAAGGGAGCCATCGAGACTTATATCGATGCTCTCAATGAGCGGCGCGGCGCGGTGTTTTCTTCCAATTACGAATATCCGGGCCGCTATACGCGATGGGATACGGCAATTGTAGATCCGCCGGTCGTAATCACGTCACGCGCGCGTCAGATGCGCATTGAAGCGCTGAACAAGCGCGGTACCATCTTGCTGCGTCCCGTCTTAAAGACGGTTCAGGCGCTGGCCGAAGTGAAGGTCGATAAGGCCGATGAAGATCGTATCGAGCTGACGATTGCTGAACCCACCGGCACATTCACCGAAGAAGAGCGTTCGCGCATACCTTCGGTTTTCACCGTATTGCGGGCAATTGTAGGCCTTTTCTTCTCCGAAGAAGATGCAAATCTCGGCCTTTATGGTGCGTTCGGCTATGATCTCGCATTCCAGTTCGATCCGATCCAGTACAAGCTGAAGCGTCCCGACGATCAGCGCGATCTGGTGCTGTTCATCCCCGACGAAATCTTTGTGGCGGATCACTACTCGGCGCGCGCCTGGGTGGATCGCTACGAGTTCAGCTGTGGCGGTTCCTCGACGCATGATCTTGCACGCGCGACGCCGGTACAGGCTTTCAAACCTGCCGAGCGTGACCTGCCACGCGGCGATCATAATCCGGGCGAATATGCCAAGCTGGTTGAACGCGCAAAGGATAGCTTCAAGCGCGGTGATCTGTTTGAAGTCGTGCCGGGACAGACTTTTTACGAGCGCTGCCATACGGCACCATCAGAGATTTTCCGTCGTCTGAAGTCGATCAATCCATCGCCTTATTCGTTCTTCATCAATCTGGGTGAAAATGAGTATCTCGTTGGCGCTTCGCCGGAAATGTTCGTGCGCGTCAATGGTCGCCGTATCGAGACCTGCCCGATTTCGGGCACGATCAAGCGCGGTGAAGATGCAATTTCAGACTCCGAACAGATTTTGAAGCTTCTTAATTCCAAGAAGGACGAGTCCGAGCTGACGATGTGTTCGGATGTGGATCGCAACGACAAGAGTCGGGTCTGTGAGCCGGGCTCGGTACGTGTGATCGGTCGCCGTCAGATCGAAATGTATTCGCGTCTGATCCATACGGTGGATCATATCGAAGGTCGACTGCGTGATGGCATGGATGCTTTTGATGGCTTCCTCAGCCATGCATGGGCTGTGACTGTGACCGGCGCACCAAAACTTTGGGCCATGCGTTTCCTCGAAGAAAACGAGCGCAGTCCGCGTGCATGGTATGGTGGTGCTGTCGGTATGATGCATTTCAATGGTGACATGAATACTGGCCTCACGCTGCGCACCATCCGCATCAAGGAAGGCGTGGCAGAGATTCGCGCCGGTGCAACGCTGTTGTTCGATTCCAATCCGGAAGAGGAAGAAGCAGAAACCGAACTGAAAGCATCCGCAATGATCGCTGCCGTGCGCGAAGCGCAGAAGAGCAATCAGGTTGCGGAAGAACGCGTGGCGGCAAAAGTCGGCGAGGGGATTTCGATCCTGCTGGTGGATCATGAAGATTCCTTCGTGCACACGCTCGCCAACTACTTCCGTCAGACGGGAGCAACGGTTTCGACCGTGCGCTCGCCTGTCGCAGATGAGGTGTTCGACCGCATTCAACCTGATCTTGTCGTGCTGTCGCCCGGACCGGGCACGCCGCAGGACTTCGATTGCAAAGCGACTATTGAGAAAGCACGAAAGCGTGAGCTGCCGATCTTCGGCGTCTGTCTTGGTCTTCAGGCACTTGCAGAAGCCTATGGCGGGACGCTTCGCCAGCTTCGCATTCCGATGCATGGAAAGCCGTCACGCATCCGCGTTTCAAAGCCGGAGCGTATTTTCTCAGGACTGCCAAAGGAGATAACGGTGGGTCGTTACCACTCGATCTTTGCTGATCCTGAACGGCTGCCCGATGATTTTCTGGTTACGGCAGAAACGGAAGACGGTGTCATCATGGCTTTTGAACATAAGAAAGAGCCTGTTGCGGCGGTGCAGTTCCATCCCGAATCTATCATGACGCTGGGTCATAATGCGGGTATGCGAATGATCGAAAATGTCGTCACGCATCTGGCAGGAAAGCACAAAGCGCGTCGCAGCAACTACTAACTGCGTTTTTGAGTTGCAAAACAAAAAGCCGGCCGTGGTGAAAGCTGCGGCCGGTTTTGTATTTATCTGGTTATAAAATCATGGTTTTTTAGATCTGCTTTAGCGAACCATTTGCAACTGTAATGCATTGCATTCGCAAGAGAAAATTAAATGCGTGAAGTGAAAAATCAGGGTTTCGAATTCTTGATTTTATGCGCTATAGAACGCCCATCGAAATGCTGCTTGCCGGCTTTGCCGGAGTGAATGCGCAATAGGCCTCTCGTTAGCCTGAACCCGCTTGTCGGGATAAGAATTAAAGTATCTGAAGGTTCATGATGAACGCGAATGTAAAAGTTCGGCGGCTCGCCGCTTGGTCGATTCCTGTTGCACTGGGCGTTATGGGGCTGAAATATCTGGCCTATGCGCTGACCGGCTCTGTCGCGCTTTATTCGGACGCTCTGGAATCCATCGTTAATGTCATCGCGGCCTTCGGTGCATGGTGGGCGATCAGTGTCAGTCATAAGCCTGCAGACGGTAATCACCCGTTTGGACACCACAAGGCTGAATATATTTCAGCAGTTGTCGAAGGTGTTTTGATCACGATTGCGTCTTTGTTGATTGTGAAAGAGGCATGGTCTGCGCTGCAGGCACCCCACCAAATGGATGAACCATGGCTTGGCCTTGCGATCAATATGGGTGCCGCCGCGATCAATGCTCTCTGGGCCACGCTCCTGATCCGCACGGGGCGGAGTGCGCGTTCACCTGCTCTTGAAGCAGATGGACAGCATATTATGACCGATGTTTTCACCTCGGTCGGTGTGCTTGTTGGTCTTGTCGGTGCGGTTCTTACGGGTTGGGCGATCCTTGATCCGCTGCTGGCAATTCTGGTCGCAATCAACATTCTCTGGCAAGGCTGGGGTGTTATCAATAAGTCCATACAAGGCTTGATGGATATCGGTGTCGAGCCGGCGGAAGAAATGCGCATTCGTGATGTGATTTCGGCCAATGCCGGGGGTGCGATTGAGGTGCATGATCTCAAGACCCGCATTGCGGGCCGCGTTACCTTCATTGAGTTTCATCTGGTTGTGGCCGCAGATATGAGTGTTGGTGATGCGCATGTTATCTGTGACCGAATCGAAGATGCGCTCAAAGCGCAGATCGATAGTGCGCGAATCGTGATTCACGTTGAACCGGAAGACGAGGCAAAGCTGCCGATTGGCACGAGTTCGGTCCCCTTTGCATAAGACAAATTAGCAGCTTGCACGTTTCAAACCTCAGGTGTAAAAGCATCGACATGGTTATGAAGGACGCAACATCTTTGGAACATTCTGCCGCCGCTTTCAGCGCGCGCGTGAACGTTTGCGTTCTAAACTCGCTTCTTACACTCGGCCTTAGCGGCGATCGCCGGGCTCGTTGAAAGGAGCGTCCGGCGGTCGATGAAGTCCCGCTGACGCATGCTCCTTTCCCAAAATCCGAATTTGAATTTTAAGAAGCTATGACCGGGTCGTTATGACAGTACAGAACTGTTGAGTACTCCGGGAGGATGAGATGACCATGAACCATAATCCAAATACGACTGTCTCCGCCGTCAAGCCTAAAGGCATGCCTGATGCGGCTGTGAAATATACGCCATTCCCGTTCCCGAAGCTCGATGATCGCACATGGCCTGCAAAGCGCATCGAAAAGGCTCCGATCTGGTGTTCAGTCGATCTGCGCGATGGCAATCAGGCGTTGATTGACCCGATGGGCCACGACCGCAAAGAACGTATGTTCCGTCTGCTGGTCGATATGGGTTTCCCGGAAATTGAAATTGGCTTCCCATCGGCTTCTCAGACCGATTTTGACTTCTGCCGCTGGGCAATTGAGCAGGGCGAAACACCCGATGAAGTCGATTTGCAGGTGCTGGTGCAGTGCCGCCCTGAATTGATCACGCGCACTTTTGAAGCGCTGGAAGGGGCCAAGACACCGATCATCCACTTCTACAATTCGACCAGTGAATTGCAGCGTCGCGTTGTTTTCAACAAGGACGTCAAGGGCATCAAGCAGATCGCGACCGATGCTGCCAAGATGATCATGGATATGGCGGCGAAAGCAGGCGGTGGCTATCGCTTCCAGTATTCTCCGGAAAGCTTTACCGGCACCGAGCTGGATGTGGCGCTGGAAATCTGCAACGCGGTGACGGAAATCGTCAAGCCAACTGCTGAAAACAAGCTGATCTTGAATTTGCCATCGACTGTCGAAATGAACACACCCAATGTTTATGCCGACCAGATTGAATGGATGTGCCGCAACCTCGACAATCGCGAAAACCTGATCATTTCGCTGCATCCGCATAATGATCGTGGCACGGGCATTGCTGCCACCGAACTGGGCCTGATGGCTGGTGCTGACCGCGTTGAAGGCACCTTGTTTGGCAATGGCGAGCGCACCGGCAATGTCGATGTGGTGACGCTGGCTCTCAATATGTACACGCAAGGAATCGATCCTGAGCTGGATTGCCGTGACATCAATCGCATGAAAGATGTCTATGAATATTCAAACCAGCTGAAGATTGCCGAGCGTCATCCTTATGTGGGTGAGCTGGTCTATACGGCTTTCTCCGGTTCGCATCAGGATGCGATCAACAAGGGCATGAAGGTTCGCAAGACCGCCAATTCGCCGATCTGGGAAGTGCCTTATCTGCCAATCGATCCGCAGGATGTTGGCCGTTCGTATGAGGCGATTATTCGCATCAATTCGCAGTCGGGCAAGGGCGGTATCGCTTATATCCTGCAGGCGGATTACGGATTGAATCTGCCGCGCAATTTGCAGGTTGAGTTCCGCGAAATCATCCAGAACATCACGGATGATGAAGGGAAAGAACTGCCGTCGAAGCGCATTCACGAAGAGTTCCAGAAGCTCTATGTGGAGCAGGCAGAAGGCCGTATTAAGTTCGTGGATCACCATACCTATCCTGATCCTGAGCAGAAGGGTCGTCGTATTCTCACGGCTGAAATCACCGATAACGGCGTGACGAAGAATATCGAAGGCAAAGGCACAGGTCCGATTGATGGCTTTATCGATGCGCTGTCGAAATATCTCGGCGTGAAGATGTCAGTTATTGATTATTCCGAGCATTCACTCAAGCAAGGGTCGGACGCAGCCGCTATTTCTTATGTTGAAGTCGCTTATCCAGACGGAAAATTGTTCGGTGTGGGGATCAACGACAACATTGTGAGTGCTTCGCTTGAAGCGATTGTTTCAGCGGCCAACCGCGTGGTTGCAAAGTAGTTAAACAAAGAAGGCGGCATTTATGCCGCCTTCTTCATTTATACTGGCAATTTATTATTTATATTATATCGTTATATTGAAGTTATAATATTTCCATCAAAATACCATATTATTAAATATACCTAAATTATTATTTATTTTAATTTAGGTGTTCGATGAGCAAACTTATACTATTATTGTGCCCGCTATTTTTTATAAACGGATGCGCTTCGCGTGCGAGTAAGATCGAGCCAAGTTATATATCATCAGCCCCTTATGAGACGCTTTCCTGCTCCTCACTGGCTGGTGAAGGCATTCTTCTTTCCACGAGCGCAGCAAAGGCTATGGGCCGACAAAATACAGCAGCAACTGAAGATGCGATCAAGACGGGCGTTGGTTTGGTGATCTTTTGGCCAATATTGTTCTTTAATGAAGGCAATGGAATAAAGGCTGCGGAAGTTGCGCGATTAAAAGGCGAAATGGCCGCATTGCAGCGTGCCGCAAAGCTCAAGAAGTGCGATTTTTCATTTCGCGAGTATTAAAGTGTAGTGTGTGAACTGCATGAGACCGACCAAGTGTTTAGCTTGATTGATCTATAGGCATTCTGAAATACTGCCGGTAGTTCAGAATGCCTTAGTACAATATTTGCTCTGAAATTTTGATGACGCGTTCGCTCTCATCTTCGATGCCGTGTTGTTTCCAGTGGCATGACCAGCCGCCTTCCGGCTTCCGGTCTATATCGAAGACGTTATAACGCGCAGGTGGTTTATGCCCGCCAAAGTTCTGACTGGCCGATGGCACACAGATAACGGGCACTTTGCCGTTTAGCCCATCAATGTCATATCGCGTTGCAAGATGTGTGTGGCCATGAATGACCAGTTCGGCACCATGCTTGGCTATGACTTTCTGAAAGCGGCGAATGCCATAGAGCCGTTTGTGCGCTGGCGTGGCGCCATGGATTGGTGGATGATGGATCATCACAACGCGGAACAGTCCGCGTGACCCCGCTTCATCCAGCGCAAGCGCAAGACGTTTGGCCTGTGCCGAGCGGAAATCGCCGCTCGCCATAAATGGCGCTGTGGCACGCGCAGATGATACACCGATCATTGCGACGGGTCCGCGTTCGCGCATATAGGGAAACAGAGGCCGCTTGCCGTGGTTATCCACGCCATCGCCACGCATCCATGGTTCCCATTTGCGGCAGGATTTATCCAGCGCACCGGGCACATAGGCATCGTGATTGCCGGGGACGACCGAAACATTGTTCGGGTCTCCGAGTTTCAACAGCCAGTCATGTGCAATATCGATTTCGAGATTGAGGGCCAGATTGACCAGATCGCCGGTTACAGCAATATGATCTGGGTTTTGGGCCAACATATCGGCAATCAGGTTATCCAGAACGGTCCCATGCATCGCACCTTTGCGATTACGCATCCAGTTAATGTAGCCGGTGATGCGCTTTGATGCCAGCTCGCGATAACGAATGCGGGGCAGCGGCGACAGGTGGATGTCTGAAATATGGGTGAGGCGAAACATAGTTTCGGTGTACTGTATTATTTTTTAAATCGAAACCGTATTTAGCGACTTTTTATTGATGTCTTTGGTGCAATGATGCGTGCAGGACATTTGCTCAGGATTGACGGTATGCGCTTCCGCCATTTTTTATTTCATACTTATTTTCTGCTGCGACGCCCAATGACGCTCGGTGTCAGGGCAATTGTCTTTGATGAAAAGAACAATTCCGTTTTTCTGGTGAAGCATACCTATGTTCCGGGCTGGCAATTGCCGGGCGGCGGGGTGGATAGCGGGGAGACCTTCGGGCAGGCGCTGGAAAAGGAGCTGCGTGAGGAGGGCAATATTCGCCTGACCGGACGGCCCGAGCTGTTCGCGCTTTATAAGAATGCGCATGCATCCAAACGAGATCACGTGGCGCTTTATGTCTGTCGGGCTTTCGAGCAGACCGAACCAAAGCAGCGTGACAGGGAAATAGCGGAAGCAGGCTTCTTCCCGCTTGATAATTTGCCGGTAGGAACGACTTCCTCCACCAAGCGCCGTTTGCAGGAGGCATTGCATGATCTGGAGCCACTGCCAAACTGGTAAAGTGAAGGGCGCTTTCGCGCCCTTATCTATGCTTAGAAGCGGTAGGTGATACCTGTACCAATCAGCCAAGGATTGAGCTTGGCCTTGCCTGTCATGGATTGGCCAGCAACTGTGACGTCGAACTTTGGCTCGAGGAACAGCTTTTTCACGTCGAAGTTGATACCCCAATGCTCATCAAGCATGTAGTCGAAGCCGACCTGAAGCGCGCCGCCAAAGGTGTTCTTCACTTTCAGATAATCGACGCCTGCTGCATCCTGATTATAGAAAATTGTATAGTTCACACCTGCGCCAACATAAGGCTTGAAAGCGCCGAAATTGGTGAAGTGATACTGCATGGTGAGCGTTGGAGGCAGCATCCAGACCTTGCCGACCTTGCCGAGACCTTCGATTGAGCCGGTACCATTGATATTGGCATAAGTGGTGCCGAGGATGAGTTCAGCAGCCAGATTGTCGGTGAAGTAGTAGGTGATGTCGAGTTCCGGTGTGATCGACTTCGAGTAATCGAGACCAGAACCATCAACGCCGTTTACGTAGCCCTTGTTTTCAGCGACAACACCAAGTGCGCGCACGCGGATCTGCCATGGTGACAGCGCCTGCGGAGCGGCAACGATTTCGGTCGCGGGCTGAGCGACAATCGCGTCAGCAGCGAACGCTGCGGGTGCTGCAAATGTCAGTGCTGTTGCTGCGAGAAGCCCTTTGGCAAAGCGGTTCATCAGTCTCTCCTGAAGTTCTGAGTCTCAAAGTCTTGGGTAGTGATGGGTGCACTCTGGACTGCACAGCAAAGCGCCCCATTGATCAGGATCAAAGAGGCGCCCAAGATTTTAGAAAACAAAGATGTTCTGAAAGGACTGTTGCAGAAAAGGCTCAGTTAGCGAACCTGCCACGGTCATGCGGTGCTGCAAAGTCGATCTCCGGTCCAAGCGGAACAATACCCGTTGGGTTGATCGTTTTATGGCTGCGGTAATAATGGCCTTTGATATGCTCCATATTCACCGTCTCAGCCACGCCAGGAACCTGATAAAGCGCACGCGTGTAGTTGGAGAGATTTGGATAATCGGCGATCCGGTGCAGATTGCATTTGAAATGCCCGACATAGACGGGATCGAAGCGCACAAGTGTTGTGAATAGACGCCAGTCGGCTTCGGTGAGGTTTGAACCTGTCAGATAGCGATTCTTCGACAGTGTCTCTTCCAGCGTGTCCAGCGCGCTGAATACCTGCCCGAAGGCTTCCTCATAGGCGTCCTGTGTCGTGGCGAAGCCAGCGCGATAAACGCCGTTGTTGATATTTGGATAGATGAAGTCGTTAAGCATATCGATTTCGCTGCGTAGATCTTCCGGGTAGAAATCAAACGATGCATCGCCGAATTGGTCAAAAGCACTGTTCAACATGCGAATGATTTCAGACGACTCGTTTGAAACGATTGTTTCTTGCTGCTTGTCCCAAAGAACAGGAACCGTCACACGGCCCGAGTACTGCGGATCAGCTTTCGTGTAAATTTCGTGCAGACGTTTTGCGCCATACAATGCGTCACCCGTGCTGCCCGTTGTGCCATAGAAGGTCCAGCCTTCTTCAGCCATCAGCGCATCCACTACGGAGACAGAAATGACGTCTTCGAGCTTTTTCAAAGCGCGGAAAATCAGGGTTCTGTGCGCCCATGGGCAGGCATAAGACACGTAGAGATGATAGCGGCCAGCTTCGGCTTTAAAGCCGCCTTCGCCGCTTGGGCCTGCGCTTCCATCTGCTGTGACCCAGTTTCTGAACTGCGATTTCGAGCGCTCGAAACGGCCTTTAGTGGCTTTCGTGTCATACCAGACATCCTGCCATTTGCCGTCAACCAGAAGTCCCATGTGATTTCTCCTTTTGATAAGGAAAATAGGGCAAAAACTGCCAATTGACAGCCTATCAAGGCGTGAACAGTGCGTAACGGTGCCAAAAAGCTAAATTTAAACCGCCGTTTTGAAAGATTTTGTTTTACCTCTGATCAATTTGGTGTTAGGCAACTTTCAAATTGCGGTATCGTTTCATCACGCCGCACTGGAGAGAACAATGGCCGGAATGCACTTCATCCGACGATGAAAGTTAGAACTGTGCTCAAACTGCGCAGATTGCATTCTATTGGGCTTTTTAGTCCGCCAGCTCTCTCTTCAGGCAAATCCACCATGCAGCAACTTGAACTGACCTACGCACAGGAAAACGCGGCGCACGACATCGAGATCGAAGCGATTAATGCCGAGGCTTTTGGTCCAGCACGTTTTACCAAAGCGGCACATTTCATTCGTGAAGGTGGTCCGCACGACCTAAGCCTTTCTTTTGTCGCATTGATGGGTGGCATCGTTGTCGGATCGGTACGGCAGACGCCTGTTATGGTTGGCAAGTCGCCAGCCTTGCTGCTTGGACCGCTTGCTGTGCGGCCTGAATGGAAGAAGCGGGGCATTGGCGGCAAGCTGATGCGTATGTCGATTGAGGCGGCTGAAAAAGCGGGTCACAAGCTGATTGTTCTGGTGGGGGACGAACCTTACTATGCACCTTTTGGTTTCAAAATGGTGCAACCAGGTTCAATGATCATGCCTGCGCCGGTCGATCCGCGTCGGATGCTTGCGTGTGAGATTGTGCCAAATGCGCTCAATGGTGTGAGCGGCGTTGTTCAGCACGCAAGCAGAGTTTGAGAGTTAAAAAGAGGGGAAGCGAGGGGCTGGTTTTACCGTCCCTCGCGATACCACATTCCACCAAATATAAAGAGCAGGGCAGCCAGCGCAAACAATCCAGAGAACAGCGGCAGACGATTGACGCTTTTAAGCTGTGTGTCCGATGTTTCGCGCAATCCAATCCAGCCGCTGCCGCTTGCCGCGCGGCCTGCCGCAACAGCTGTGATCGCTGGAACCTCAACAGAACTTTCCGCACTCTCATGCACGCGATGGATCGAGCCGCCAGTGGCATCTGCCACTGGTTGCAGGCGTTCAGTGGTCGATATGCTGTCTGAAAATTCAGGCGCATCCACAGGTCCGACATGGGCAAGCGTTTCCAGATCGCCATTCTTCACACGGAAAATACCGATTTCATCGGTCTGCAATGTGCCGTCGAATAGGCCGGGTTTGCCCTGTGTGAGGTTGACCTGCAATTCTTTGCCCGATGGCGTGGTAACTGTTGCCTGACCGGGATTATCGCCCATGGTTTGGCGGTGGATTGCGAGCGTGCGGCCATTGCCGCCAGCGGTCAGCGCTTCTTCTTCCAGTTCCGGTTCCTGCATCAGCCAGTGCGCGATGCGACGATAAAGCGAGGCATAGGGACCACCACCTTCAAAGCCACGTGCCCAGAGCCAGCCCTGATCAGACAGGAACATGCCAACGCGGCCTTTGCCGACGCGGTCGAGCACCAAAAGCGGCTTACCATCAGCGCCGTTCATAACTGTTTCGCCGCGCGGTTCGCCAATATCGATGGTGCGGAACCAGCGGCTCCAATGCGGTGGTTCGTGATCGCTGCCGTCAAGACCACGTGTGACCGGATGACGTTTTCCGAGATCGGTCAGGCGCGGATAAAAGGCTTTTTCCGTGATGGTGCCGGTCGGCATGGCGGGCAGAGCACTGTAAAGCGGAGTCCGCGCGATTGACATATCGCTCGCATATTCCGGGCCTGCTGCTACCAGCAGCGCGCCGCCGTTTTCAACATATTGCGCGATATAATCATAATAGAGCAACGGCAGCACATCGCGGTGCTGATAGCGGTCGAGAATGATGAGATCGAACTCATTGACCTTATCGACGAAAAGCTCGCGTGTTGGGAAGGCAATCAGCGACAATTCGTTGATTGGTGTGCCATCCTGCTTTTCCGGCGGGCGCAAAATCGTGAAGTGGACGAGGTCCACGGCGGCATCGGATTTCAGCAGATTGCGCCATGTGCGTTCGCCATTATGCGGCTCGCCCGAGACCAGTAGTACGCGGAGATTTTCGCGAATTCCGTCAATGGTTGCGACTGCGCGGTTGTTGGCATCGGTCACTTCGCCAGGAAGTGTTGGCGTGGTTATCTCGACAATATTGACGCCAGCGCGCGGCAGTTCAATCGTGAGCGGGGTTTCCTGCCCGACCCTTGCCTGTTCTTCGCTGACCTTCTCACCATTAACGCGAATTTCGACAGGTGCGGATTGTCCTAAGCTTTTGCCTTCATCAATGACGGTGAAAGACATTTCCAGCGGCTTGCCGCTGATGCCATAGCGCGGTGCTTTGTTGAATTTGATGCGGCGGTCGAACTCATCCGGCTTGCCTGTAATCAACGCATGAACAGGTGCGTCAAAACCGAGCGCGTTCTTACTGGCCGGAGTATCATGCACCTGACCATCTGTGATCAATATGGCGCCAGCAACGCGCGATGGCGGAACATCCAGCAAGGTGCGTGCAAGCGGTCCGAATAGCCGCGTTGCATAACCATCATCGTTCTTGCCGGGTTCCGCTGCTTCCACCACCCGCGTTTCAAATTGCGGCAGGGCGGCAAGCTGATCCTGCACGCTTTTCAGCGCTGCATCTGTATCGGCGCGGCGTTCGCCCAGTTGCTGGCTCTGGCTGCGATCAACCACAAGCGCGACTACGCTTTTCAAAGTCTCGCGTTCCTCGCTGACGATGACAGGGTTGAGCAGTGCCAGTGCAAGGGCAATGGCGGCAAGACCACGGATAAGGCCGCCGCGCATGCGCAGGAATATCGTTATCAATACGAGCAGCGCCAGCGGTACGAGAATGCCAATCAGCCATGGCAACGAGAGGAAGGGTTCAAACTCTATATTCATATTAGTTCCCCAGCCGTTCCAGCAGATCGGGAACATGGACCTGATCAGATTTGTAATTGCCGGTGAGCATATACATGACGATATTCACGCCGCCACGAATGGCATAGATGCGCTGCATCGGATCATTGGGCACGGTTGGCAACATCGGGTTGCCCTGTTCGTCGACTGCCCAAGCGCCTGCAAAATCATTGGCGGTGATCATGATAGGCGAGACGCCATCGCCGGTGCGCACTGGCCGGTCGCGTGTCGCATCGGGTGATGCCGTTGCTTCAACCCAGAGCGGACTGCCTTCATAGCGACCGGGAAAATCCGGCATGATGAAGAAAGACTTGGTCAGCACATGATCGTCGGGAACTGGTTCAAGCGGCGGCACGTTCATGCCGTCGAGAATCGTGCGCAGGCGCTGATTGGCGGGGGAGGCCGATGCATCAAGACTCGCACCCGCCTGCAACTGGTCACGTGTATCGAAAAGTACGGTTCCACCCTGCTGCATATAGGCGTCCACCTTGGCGATTGCTTCAGGCGTCGGCATTGGCGCATCTGGATCAATCGGCCAATATATTAATGGATAAAAGGCTAATTCATCCTTGGCGGGATCAACGCCAATCGGATCACCCGGCTCTAACGCTGTTTTATCTCTAAGCGCAAAAGTCAGTCCGCGCAGACCTGCTTTGCTGATGTCATCGGTCGCAGCATTGCCAGTGATGATATAGGCGAGATGGGTTTGTGAGACGGAATTGATAATGGCTTCATCGCCGGGCTTGCTGTCATCGTGGGTTTGAGCGTGTGCGGAAGGCACAGAGACCGGCATCAGGCTGATAGCAGAAGCCGCTGCAATGAGAATGGCGATGCCTGCAATTTTCGAACGGATTTTCATGCGGCGACGGAATGCACCGCGCAGCCAGAGCATCAGCAATGTATCAAGCGCCAGAAGCATCGCGGCAATTGCGGAGAATGGCCCGCGCAGCGAAATGGATTGATCCGCACCATAGAATGCAGGCGTTAATCCAACAGAAAGCGCGGGCGGCGTAATCGGCAGCAGCTTGACGTTGCTTCCCTCAAAGATGTTAAGCGCTTTCAAACCGTCCTCATTGCCGTAAAAGCCGGGTGGCGTGTTGATGCTGACATCGGGAGTTTGTCTTTTTCCACCACAATTGGCTTTGCTTCTGATGAGGGCGGCGTTAGCTCGCCAGAGGCAGAAAGAAGCTGATACGGTGGTAACGAAACGGATTGCTGGTCGCCTTTTGCATTGGTGCGCTGCGAAAGCGATACGATGCGGCGTAGCATTTCAACAAAAGAACCGGAAATAGGCAGGCTCGACCATGTGGCATCGGGCGAACTGTGGAAGAGAACCACATTGCCACGACCTCGGCTTTCACCTGTCACAAGCGGCGTACCATCGGCAAGCGTCGCATAAGCCTTGTCATTGAGATCAAAGGAAGGCTCGGCCAGCACCTGTCGTGTGACGGTCACATCGTCCGGGACTGTCAGCCCAGCAAATGGACCTTTGTCGGAAAATGAACGAAGCTTTTGCGGCTCGGACCAGGACAGTGTCCCGCCCAAAGCGCGTTCGCCCTTGCGCAGACGTACCGGCAGAAGCGGGTCGTTTTCGTTGGCGCCGGCAAGGCGCGGTCCGGCAAAACGCACCAGCGTGCCGCCATCTTCAACCCATTTGGAAAGCTGTTCCTCTACAGGTTGCGGCAGGGTACCAATATCGGCCATGATCAGGACGGAGGGCTTCGCATCAAGCAGCTCCGGCACAGTTTTCATGAGATCTGCGGAACGTGGTTCGATCAGGTTTGCGTACGGCGAAAGCGCACGCGAAATATAATGCAGCGGCGATAAAAGCGGCTGTGCAAGGTCACCATCACCACTGGCAAGAAGGCCGATAGTGCGGCGCTCTGACCCTGCATCGATAAGACGTGTGGCTCCCGCTTGCTGGATGCCATCAATGCGGATGACGCGGAAGTCATTGCGCAATTCCACCGGCAGATTAAAGCGCGCTGTCGCTTCTGTACTGCCCACGGCGAAAGACAGTGGTGCTTCTGCAATGCGACGGCCTTTGTCGTCAAAGGCAGAGGCCGTCAGCGTGCGCGGCATGGTTATGCCTTCTGGACGGATTGCCTTTGCTTCAAGACTGTCAACTTTGTTGTCAATGCTGGTCAGCGCCACAAGGCGGTCAAGATCAGCCGCATACCAGAGCATCGAAGCCAGACGACCATCCTGATCAAGCTTGGCAAAAATATCCTTGTCGGCGGCATTAGCCAGTCCGTCATTCTTGAAAGCCAGCCGGATTTTTTCGCCCTGTGGCACCGTCGATGCCAGGCGATCCAGTGCTGCCTTGCGATCAACAGGGATCGGGCGTGGCTGTACGGCTTGCAAGCGTTCCAATGCGCGGCTGGCATCATAAGGGCCAATCTCGGCATTGGCAGGTTCTGCCGTGCCAAGGACGTAAATTTGCGCGTTCGAGCTTTCTGCATCAGCAATCAGCTTTTCAGCAGCCGCAACGCGCTGTGTCCAGTCTTCCGCCGAAGCCCAGCCATTATCAATGACGATGGCCAGCGGTTCATTGCCGGATAGGGCAACAGGACGCGGGTTCCAGATAGGTGACGCAAGCGCGAGAATGACGAGGGCTGCAATGAGTAGTCGCAGCAGCGTCATCCACCATGGGCTTTTGGATGGCACTTCCTCGCGTTTGAAAACCTGTGCCAGAATGCGCAATGGCGGGAAGGTTTCCTCCTGCGGGCGCGGCGGCGTCATGCGTAGTAGCCACCAGATGACCGGCAGCGCCAGAAGACCGGCCAAAATGAGGGGGGTGCCAAAAGCAAGTGGCAGAAAATTCATCAGCGGGCACTCCCGGATGATGCGCTTAGAGCGTCATGCAAGCGTGGCAGAGCTTGCGTAGCCGGTGTGTCGGTGCGATGCACGGTAAAGCTCCAGCCAAGGCGGCGGCAAAGATCTGCCAGCGTATCACGGCGCGCGATATAAAGTCGGCGATAGTCTTCCGCATAGGTTTCGGCTCGGCCTGCAACAAGCGTGTTGCCTGTTTCGGGATCACGAAACTCGGTACGACCGGAATAGGGAAACGTCTCTTCTGCCGGGTCGGCCACTTCCACCAGATGCGCGCGAACACCGCGACGTGCGAGATTATCAAGCAGGTTTGTCAACTCATCGAGCGGTTGCAGGAAGTCTGACACCAGCACCACTTCAGAAAAACGTCGGATCTGATCAATATCAGGTAAGGGGCGTGAGGCGGTGTCATGCATTAAAGCGCTTGCTAAGCGTTCCGCACCATTGCGCGCTGAAAAAGGCTGCAACAGTGATGGGAATGCAATGCGCTCACCCGAACGGGAAAGAAGTTCTGCCAGTGCAAGGGTCAGCACCAAGGAACGGGCTTCTTTGGAAGCGGATGAAAGCTGCGAGCGGTAAAGCATCGAGGGCGAGAAATCGCACCATAGCCAGACGGTGTGGGCGGATTCCCATTCGCGATCACGCACATAGGTATGATCGTCGCGCGCTGAGCGTCGCCAGTCGATATGGGCCAGCGTTTCGCCCTGAACATAGGGCCGGAACTGCCAGAAATTTTCACCGGGACCGCGTTTGCGACGGCCATGCCAGCCATTCATCACAGTGTTCACGACACGTTGTGCTTCGACCAGCAGATCGGGAATACTGGCTGCACGCGCTCGGGCACGCGCCAAAGTATCCTTGCGGTCTGCCGATGAAACTTCTGCGCCAATCACCATTAAGCAGCAGCCTTCACCAGATTGGCGATGATATCACGTACATGCATTCCATCCGCACGCGCTGCAAAATTAAGCGCCATACGATGTTGCAGAACTGGTTCAGCAAGCGCTTTCACATCATCGACGGATGGGGCGAGACGGCCTTCATAAAGAGCACGTGCACGCGCGCAGAGCATCAGCGCCTGACTTGCACGTGGACCCGGACCCCAGGCAATATGCTTTTTCGCATGTTCGTTATCGGCATCAGGCCGCGCCGAGCGCACAAGTTTGAGAATTGCATCAACCACGCTTTCTGAAACAGGCATACGGCGCACCAGCGCCTGCATTTGGCGTAGACGTTCGGCATCAAGAACCGCATGCGGCTTTGCCTCAGTAACGCCTGTTGTTTCGAGCAGGATACGGCGTTCGGCATCGAGTTCAGGATAGAGAATATCGATCTGCATCAAGAAGCGGTCCAGCTGGGCTTCGGGTAGCGGATAGGTGCCTTCCTGCTCCAGCGGGTTTTGCGTTGCCAGCACATGAAACGGTGCTGGCAGATCATAGCGCTGACCGGCAACGGTGACATGATATTCCTGCATCGCCTGCAAAAGAGCAGACTGCGTGCGAGGCGAGGCGCGGTTGATTTCATCGGCCATCAGAAGCTGCGTGAAAATCGGGCCTTTGAGATAGCGGAAAGAGCGGCGTCCGTCGGCATCCTGTTCCATCACTTCCGATCCGATAATATCGGAGGGCATAAGGTCGGGCGTGAACTGAATGCGCTGACCTGAAAGGCCAAGCACTGTTCCCAGTGTTTCTACAAGTTTGGTTTTCGCAAGGCCCGGAACGCCGACGAGCAGCGCATGACCGCCAGCAAGAATCGCAACGAGCGTGCGTTCGATAACGCTTTCCTGCCCGAAAATAACCGTTCCGACATTTTCCTTGATGCGAGCGATGTCAGCGAGTGCTGCTTCTGCTTCGGCAACAATCTGGTCGGGATTGGCGATTTCGGGGCTAACAACTACGCTCATAAGGACCTCGCAAAAATATCCGCACCTGCAATATAATGTTCAAAACACTATATATGCTGACAAGCCGCGAAACGGTGACTATTTCATGACTTTAAGAGTTAAATTCACATTCGGACAGGGATAACCGAGTCGGATGATAAAAATCACCCCCGAAGGCAACGAAACGCCGCAAAGCGTTGAGCGTGATGCCGAAAATATGGGCGGACTGGAAGCGCTGATCGCGCGTGCCCATGCTGATGCAACGAGTGGACCCGCTGCGAAAGAGCGTGGGATTCCGCCGGTCGAACGCTGGAACCCCGCGTTTTGCGGTGATTTGGATATGGAAATCCGCGCCGATGGAACATGGTTCTATATGGGTACGCCGATTGGTCGCCCGCAGCTTGTGCGCCTGTTTTCGACCGTGCTGCGCAAGGATGAAGACGGCAAAACCTATCTTGTAACGCCGGTGGAAAAAATTGGCATTGGGGTTGAGGATGCGCATTTTATCGCCGTTGAAATGCAGGTCTCGGGTGAGGGAGAGGCACAGATACTGACTTTCCGCACCAATGTTGGTGACGTGGTGGAGGTGGATGCGGAGCATCCTTTGCGCTTTGTTATCGATGATGAAAGCGGCGGCCTTAAACCTTATATCAATGCGCGTGGACGACTTGAGGCGCTGGTCGGACGTGCAGTGATGTACGATCTGGTGGCATTGGGTGAAGAGATTGAGGTTGATGGCGTGACGATGTTTGCAGTTCGATCGAATGGTGTGGTTTTCCCGATTATGCCTTCGGATGCGCTGGAGGCAGCACTGCATGAATGAACATGTGCAAAATTTGTTTTCGGCCAATGATTTTGCGCAACGCGTCCGTCACTGGACGCCGGATCATGATGATCTGACGGGCGATCATTCTCTCAATCCTGACTTCACGCAATCAATGGTAACGGCAAAAATGCGCGATGCGGCTGTGTTGGTTCCGGTGGTGGATCGCGGCCCGGAGGCAACTCTGCTGCTCACGCGGCGCACGGAAAAGCTGCGCAAACATTCCGGCCAGATTGCCTTTCCAGGCGGTGCCATCGATCCGGAAGACGGCACGGCTGAAAATGCAGCCTTGCGCGAGGCCAATGAGGAAATCGGACTGGTGTCTGATCGGGCCGAGATCATCGGACATATGCCGCGCTATCTTACAGGCAGCGGCTTTTCCATCACGCCGGTTCTGGCAGTGGTCAACACGCCGTTTGATGTGTATCCGAACCCGGACGAAGTTGCGGATATTTTCGAGGTGCCACTTTCATTCCTGATGAATCCGGCCAATCACCGACGCGAAAGCCGGTTGTTTAATGGTCAGGAACGCTTTTATTACGCTATGCCATATCACGAACGATTCATCTGGGGCGTGACCGCAGGCATCATTCGCGGACTTTATGAAAGGCTCTACCGTTGAGCGATACAGTGAATATTTCTGACAAGGCCAAGTGGCTGCATGCGAAGCCATTGCAGGCGCTTTTCGCCGCTTTTAATCGCGATGGTGGCGAAGTGCGTGTGGTGGGCGGTGCTGTGCGCAATACGCTGCTTGGAACAGCTGTCAGTGATATTGATCTTGCCACGACCCATTTGCCGGACGCGACAGTGCGACTGGCGAAGGAAGCTGGTTTTAAACCGGTGCCGACCGGTATTGAGCATGGCACTGTGACTGTCGTTGTGCAGGGGCAGCCTTTTGAAGTCACGACTTTGCGCAAAGATGTTGAGACCGATGGCCGTCGTGCCAAGGTTGCTTTTGGGACAGACTGGAAAGCGGATGCCGAGCGGCGTGATTTCACCATCAATGCGCTTTATGCAACGGCGAATGGCGATGTGATCGATTATGTCGGCGGTCTTGCCGATATTGAAACGAAAACCTTGCGCTTTATCGGAGATGCGGAAGAACGTATCCGTGAAGACTATCTTCGCATTCTTCGCTTTTTCCGCTTCTTTGCCTGGTACGGAACAGGGCGTCCCGAAACGGAGGGTCTGCGTGCCAGCGCACGGCTGAAAGATGGCCTCGATCAGCTGTCGGCTGAGCGTGTCTGGTCGGAACTTAAAAAGCTTCTGGCTGCACCTGATCCCTCGCGCGCACTGCTCTGGATGCGACAGTCGGGTGTACTGAGCGCCATTCTGCCGGAAAGCGAAAAATGGGGTATTGATGCTATTCATGGCCTGGTGCGCACGGAAGCTGATCTTGGCTGGCCGGTTGACGCGCTGTTGCGGCTCGAAAGCATGGTGCCGCCGGATGTGGCACGCATGTCGGAACTGGGCAAGCGACTGAAAATGTCGAATGCCGAGCGTGCACGGCTTGAAGCATGGGCGCGAGCGGACGCAGTTAAGTCGGAGACTTCTGAGCAGGCTTTGAAGAAACTTATTTATCGCGGCAGTTCGCAGGCGATACAGGACCGCATCCGGCTTTCTTATGCATCGGCTCGTCAGGAAGCGGCCACCAGCGATGAAGCGATGATCCGCGCGGGTGGCTATTCACGGCTGCTGGATTTGACGCAAAAATATCAGCCGCTGGTGTTTCCGGTGACGGGTAGCGACCTTCTGGAACTTGGCATTGAAAAAGGTCCGGGGCTCGGTGAAGTGCTGCGCAACCTCGAAACTTTATGGATTGACTCCGGTTTTAGTCTTGACCGCGAAACGCTTCTGGACAAACTTGATCTCAATAAAATGAACGGCTGATGACTTGTAAAATTCAGCAATGGTTTCATTAGATTATGGCTGAACGTTTTTTAGTTTTGTTTTGAAAGTGTCTTGGCATGTCCAATCCTGATCCTTCGATTTCGCAGAATGCTTCTTCTGATCCCAAGCAAAATTTTGGCACGCAAGGCATTGCGCCAATGGAGCGGCCGGGTGCGGTAACGCGTTTTTTCATGGGCATTGTTGCATGGGCAGAGCGCCTTAATCTGAAGTATGCCAAGCTTGGCAATCCGCCAGTTTATGACAATGCGACATTCCCGTGGGCGGCTGAGGTTGAGAAGGCCTATCCGGCAATCCGTGCGGAGCTGGAAAAGGTGTTGCTGCGTCAGAGCGAACTGCCATCGTTTCAGGATATTTCGTCAGACGTGAAGACGATCTCGACCGACAATCACTGGAAGACATTCTTCCTGCTGGGCTTTGGGGTGAAGTCGGAACAGAACATCAAGGCCTGTCCCAACACGTGGAATGCGGTGCAGCATATTCCGGGTCTGACGACTGCCATGTTTTCAATCTTCGAGCCGGGCAAGCATCTGCCGCCGCATCGTGGTCCTTATAATGGCGTACTCCGCCTGCATATGGGCATGATCGTACCGGAGCCGGCTGACAAGCTTGCGATCCGCGTGGATAAGCAGATCTGCCATTGGCAGGAAGGCAAGGTTCTGATTTTCGACGATGCCTATGAGCATGAAGCATGGAATCACACCGAGCATACGCGTGTGGTGTTGTTCGTCGACTTTGTGAAGCCGCTGAAATTCCCGGCCCGTTTCGTCAACTGGGCGCTGATGAATTTGGCGATCTTCACCCCCTTCATCAAAGAAGGGCTGGATAACCACAATGAATGGGAAAAGAAGTTTTATGCGCAGGCTGAGAAGCTTCGCAATCAGCCAAAAGCGTAAATAAAAAAGGCCGGATGATCCGGCCTTTTTTATTGGAGTGTTACGGCCACTTCACCACAGGTGGCATGGACGAGAGGATAGAATTCACATTGCCGCCGGTCTTAAGACCAAAGATCGTGCCACGATCATAAAGCAGGTTGAATTCGACATAGCGTCCGCGACGGATAAGCTGTTCTTCGCGATCCTGCGGTGTCCAGTCCTTGTTGAAATTCTGGCGTACCAGATGCGGGTAGACGACCGAAAAGCCACGCCCCACATCGCGAGTGAAAGCGAAGTCCTTTTCCCAGCCGCCCTGTTCTTCGGATGAGTGCAGCCAGTCATAGAAAATGCCGCCAATGCCGCGTGCTTCATCGCGATGCGGCAGATAGAAATATTCGTCGCACCATTCTTTCAGGCGCTGGTAGTCGACAATGTCTTTATGCTTTTCGCAGATGAAGCGGAAAGCCTTGTGGAAAGCGAGTGTATCTGGGTCCGCCTGCGTGCGACGACGATCAAGCACTGGGGTCAGGTCTGCACCACCACCGAACCACTGGCGCGAAGTCACGACCATGCGCGTGTTCATATGCACGGCTGGCACATTCGGGTTCTGTGGATGCGCGATCAGCGAAATGCCGCTGGCCCAATAGCGTGGGTCTTCTTCGGCACCGGGTATCTGCTTGCGAAATTCCGGGGTGAATTCGCCATGCACCGTTGAGACATGCACACCGACTTTTTCAAAGACACGGCCATGCATGATGGACATGACCCCACCGCCACCCTTGCCTTCATCCTTTTGCCAAGGTGTGCGGACGAAACGTCCTGGTTCCTGATCGGAAAGCTGGCCCTGCAGGTCGTCTTCCAGCTGCTCGAAGCTCGCGCAGATACGATCGCGCAGTTCTTCAAACCAGTTCTGCGCGGCCAGTTTTTTCTCTTCGATATCTTGCGGGATGATTGCCGGAATTTCGTCGCGCTGCATTTTTGTATCCTCTTACGCAATGTATCGTCATCGTTTTATAGAAAAGAGACTTAGCAAAGTCCTGTGCGCTGGCATAGCGCGAAGACAAGAT